>JADGHP010000113.1 GCA_019683855.1 Thermoleophilia bacterium | reverse complement strand
ACCCGGACGGGTACCGGATCGAGCTCATCGACCGCAGCGGGAGATAGCGAACCGGCGGCGGGCACAGTCGGTCGCGTCGTCCCGACGGGGCTGGTGAGGTTGCGAACGCGGTCGGGTGAACCGCGTTCCCGGGGAGATCCGGGTTCGATGCGCCGACGCCGGATTCAAGGCGGAGACGGCGGCGGCTGGTTTCGCCTTCTGTGACCCAGACGTGACGCTTCTGCAAGGGTGCCCGGGCGCGTCCGGGGACCGGAGACGGGAGCGTGACGACAGCCGAGGCCATGCGGCTTTCCGCCTGCCGCGCCCGGCCGGGACGCCGCGTGAACCTCACGAGACCGTCACGACTTCACTCCAGGGGGTCTGCAGGGGGTCAGACCCGGGTCAGACCCCGTTACGGGGAGGTTGCGGCTTCGCGCCGGCATCGTCGCGAGGGCTTCGGGAGGTCGCTACGGCCGCCTACGCGACGAGCGCGAGGAACGTGTCCACGACGCGCGGGTCGAACTGCGTCCCCGCCGCCTCCCGCAGGCGGCGGCACGCCTCCTCGCGCGGCAGCCGCGCCCGGTACGGACGGTCGGTCGTCATCGCGTGGTAGGCGTCGACGACGAGGATGATCCGCGACTCGAGCGGGATCTCCTCGCCGGCGAGCCCGTCCGGGTAGCCCGAGCCGTCGAAGTGCTCGTGCGCGTGGCGGACGATCGGGCACACGCTCTCGAGGCGCTCGATCGGCGCGAGGATGCGCGCGCCGATCTCGGTGTGCGTCCGCATGAGCTCCCACTCCTCCCCGCTCAGCGGCGCGGGCTTGGCGAGGATCCGCTCGGGGATGCCGATCTTGCCGATGTCGTGGAAGAGGGCGCCCAGCTCGAGGCGCTTCAGCGCCGCCGCGTCGAGCCCGAGGCGCTCGCCGACCCGCAGCGCCATGTCGCAGATCGCGCGCGTGTGACTGGAGGTGTACTCGTCGTTCGCCTCCAGCGCGCCCGCGAGCGCCTCCACGGTGGAGAGAAACGTGCGCTCGAGGTCGTCGTAGGCGGCCGCGTTCGCGATCGCGAGCTGGGTCTGGTGCGCGATCCCGTCGAGCAGCGCCAGCTTCGTCTCGCTGAAGCCCTCCGTTCCGTCGGGCACCGCCGCGACGAGCCACCCCGAGGTTCCGTCGTCGAAGCGCATCACCGAGACGACGAACTCGTCCTCGGCGCCCTCCCCGGACGGCTGCACGGGGAGGACCTCGTCGCGTCGCATCGCGATCCGCGTGGGGCGCCCCTCCGTCAGCTCCGGCGCCGGCAGGTGGTAGCGGCGACGCTGCAGCTCCCGGGCGCCCGCGTGGTCGTAGCCGTGGCAGGCGCGGCACACGAAGTCGCCGCTGCGGCGGTCCTGCAGCCACAGCGCCGCCCGAGGGGATCCGAGCAGGCGGGAGGTCAGCTCGAGCGCCCGCGCGAAGACCTGGTCGAGCGACTCCGCCTGGATCAGCTGCTGCGAGAACTCGAGCAGGCTGGAGGCGATCTCCGCGCTCTCGGCCTGCCGCTGGGCGAGCAGCGCCTTCTGCAGCGCCGTCGACGCGTGGTAGGAGAGGTCGTCCAGGAGCCGCGTGTGCGCGGGGTCGAGGCCGCCCTCGGGGAGCCGAAGGCTGATCCAGCCCGCCACGAGATCGCCGTGCAGCGGGACGAGGGCGATCGGACGCGTGAAGCGCGGTGTGCCCGGGATCCGCTCCTCCGGCAAGAGCGTGAAGATGCCGTCGTGCTCCGCCAGGAGCTCCTCGGCGATCTCCGCGGGGACGCACTGTCCGGTGACGTCCTCTTCCGGATCGTCTTCGGGCGCGAGCTGGAACTCGACGCAGACGTAGTCGCCGCTTCCGTCGTCCCGCAGCCAGAGCGACCCACCGCAGCCGAGCAGCCGCGCGACGCCCGAGACGATCCGCTTTCCCACCTCCTCCGGCGACGAGGCGGTGCCGAGCGAGTCGGCGAACTCGAGCAGCTTCGTCGCGTACTCCGCCTCGCGCCGCTGCGCTTGGTAGAGGAGCGCGTTCTCGAACGCGACGGCGGCTTGCCCGGCGAGCACCTCCATCAGCCGCAGGTCGTCCTCGTCGAACTGGTCGAGGCCGAGCTTCGAGAGCGCGATCACTCCGAGCACCTGCGAGCCGCGCAACAGCGGCACGGCGACGTGCGACTCGTCCACCTCCACGGTGCCGGGCAGGAGCTTCCGCGGGCCCGCGAACTGCTCGTGGTTGCCGATGAGGAGCGGCTTCCCCGTCTTCGCGACGGTGCCCGCGACGCCCTCGCCGACCCGGGTCCGGGCCATCTCGAGCGTCAGCTCCTCGCCGCTCGTGAGCACGCCCGCGACCGCCACCGGGCGCACGTCCTCTCCCTCGACGACGTAGACGCGGCACGTGTGGTAGTCCACGAGCGAGCGCAGCTCCGAGACGATCGTCTCGCCGATCTGCGTGATCTCGTCGAGACGTGTCAGCTTCCCGCTCAGCGTCTGGAGCAGCTTCATGTGCGCGAGCGAGCGCGCGTCGCGGTCGCTCGCGACGTCGGGGCGCTCCAGGCCGCTCTCGTCGAAGACGACGGCTCGCCGCTTCCCGCGCGCCTTCGCCGTCATCATCGCCGCCTCCGCGCACGCGGCCAGCTCTCGCGGGTTCATCGCGTGCTCCGGCCCCTCGGCGACGCCGATCGAGACGCCCATCGGCCCGACCGCCTCGAACTCGTGCGCCGCCAGCTCGTCGACGATGCGGCCCGCGAGGCCGAGGGCGGCCTCCGTGTCGCAGGAGGGCAGGATCACGGCGAACTCCTCGCCGCCGAGCCGGCAGACGACGTCCGACGAGCGAACCAGGCCCTGCAGGAGCTGCGCCACCTCGATCAGCACCTGGTCGCCCACGCCGTGGCCGTGCACGTCGTTGACGCGCTTGAAGTCGTCGAGGTCGAGCATCAGCAGCGAGACGACGTCCCGGCTCCGGCTCGCGCGGTTCAGCTCCGCGCGCAGGCGCTCGTGGAACGCGCGGTGGTTGTAGAGGCCCGTCAGCGAGTCGGTGCGCACCTGGTGCTCGAGCGAATGACGGATGCGCGCGTTGTCGAGCGCGAGAGCGGCCGCGTCGGCGAACCAGCGCACGAGCTCGAACTCCTCCTCGGTGAAGTGGCTCTCGATGCCGTGCCGGTACACGTTGAGAGCCCCGAGCGCCTCGCCGCGCGCGATCAGCGGGGCCGAGATGAGCGCGTCCGGGTCGGCTGGCGTGCCCGGCACGATCGAGACGCGCGGGTCGAGGTCGGAGCGATTCGTCAGCACCGGCTCGCCGTGCTCGACCGCCCAGCCGGTGATCCCGATCCCAACGCGGGTGCGGAGCGTCATGATCTCGTCGACGTACATGGAGTCGCGCGCGAGCACCGGCACGAGCTCGTCGTGCGCGCGCAGCTCGAAGATGATCAGCGAGTCGTGCGGGACGAGGTCCTCGAGCGTCTCCGCGATCTGGTGGAGGAGCGCCTCGAGGTTGTGCTCGGAGAGGACGTTGTGGATGACGTCGGCGAGGCGTCGCGTCGCCGCCACGAGCGACGCGGGCGTCTCGGACCGCGCGGCGCCCTCAGCGGGGGGAAGGAGGCCCGCCGCAGGGGTCTGCTCGATCCGCGCTCGTGCGTCCAGCATCGTTTTCCGGGTCTATCGACGCCGCTCCGGGGCGGCTTGAGGTCACACCGGCGCTACGGGCACGATCCTCAGCTCCGGATGGTCGAGCAGCGCCAGCTCGAACGGCTCGAGCGGGCGTCCGTTCCGGTCGGCGAAGACGCGGACCACCGGGCGGTCGAGCCGGCCCGGCGGCACCCCTGCGACGAGCGCGCGGCGTCCGTCCTGCAACGTGACCTCCGTCCCGGGCGGGTACGGCGCCACCACGCGCCGGAACACCCTCACCACCTCGGGGTCGAACATGGTTCCCGTCCCGGCGGTGATGGTCGCGTGGCCCGCCGCCGGGGAGGCCGCCGCACGGTACGGCCGGTCGCTCGTCACCGCGTCGTAGACGTCGGCCACGCTCGCGATCCGCGCGAACTGCGGGATTCGCTCGCCGCTCAGGCCGTCCGGGTAGCCGCGGCCGTCCCAGCGTTCGTGGTGGGAGCGGATGACCGCCTTCGAGTGGTAGCTGATCTGCTCGGTCGCGATCAGCTCGACGCCCAAGGCGGGGTGCAGTCGCACGAGCTCCCACTCGTGCTCGTCGAGCGCCGTCGGCTTGTCGAGGATCTCCTGCGGCACCGCGAGCTTCCCCACGTCGTGCAGGAGCAGGCCGACGCCGAGCCGGACGAGCGCGTCGTCCACGCCAATCGTCGAGTGCCTCGCCCGCCCGTCGAGCCACCCGTGGTCGCGGAAGAGCCGGCTCGCGAGGATGAGCCCGAGCACCGCGACGTCGATCGAGTGCTGCAACGTGTAGGCGTCCGCGGCGGCGAGGTCGGCGAGCGCCACGACGGCGTCGTCGGCCGCGGCCACCTCGGCCGCGATCAGCTTCGCGACCTCCGTGAGCTCCCCGAGCGTCGCCTCAGGGAGCGGGTCTCCGCCCTGCAGTGCGGCGGGAACCTCTCGGAACGCGCGCTCGAGCGCGGTCTCGGCCGCGGTGCGGGTGCTCTCCGAGAGCGTGGGCGTGACCTCGATGCCCCGGCTCAGCTCGTCGTCGACGTAGACGGCGCGGATTCCCGCCTCCAGCAGAGCCCGGCAGTACTCCTCGGTGAGGGTCGTCCCGGCGCGCAGCAGCGGCAGCGCGCCCGGTCGCGCGCTCCTAACGTCGCGGGCGAGCTTCGCGCCGACGGCGCGGCGTGTCGCGGCGAGACGCATCGGGCTGTTGTCATCGGCGGCGACGCAACCGAGCTTGAGGCTTGACTTTCGCCCAGTCGAGGTGACTGAAGGCAGCGCGCTCAGCCGGGCCCAAGCGACGGCGAGCGCGCCCGCTCAGCCGGTCTTGGCGGCCAGGGCGCGCGCGAGCGCGGCGAGCGTCTTCGGGCCGACGACGCCGTCGGCGGCGAGCCCGCTCGCGGTCTGGAACTGGGTCACCGCCTGCTTCGTCCCGGGGCCGTAGGCGCCGTCCGCCTTGCCCGGCGAGTATCCGAGCGCGATCAGCGCCTTCTGCAGCAACGTCACCTGCGCGCCCGTGTCGCCCGGCTTGAGCGTCGTCGTCGGCGGCTTCACCGTGGGCGCGCTCGGCGTCGTGGGCCTCGTCGCCGGGGGCGCCGGCGTCGCCGCGGGTCGCGTCGGGAGGGGCGTCGTCGTCCGGCCGGAGCTGCTGAAGACGCCGGCGGCGGCGAGGATGGCGACGAGGAGGACGACCGCCGACCCGGCAGCGACCGCGAGCTGAGTCGGCGTGACCGTCCGGCCGCCGACGGCGAGCGGCTGCCGCTGGGGGCGGCGGCGCGGGGCGTCCGGGATCGTCCACCGCTCGCCGCTCCAGTCGTCGTCGTCCGCGCGCCGAGATCCCCGCCGGCGCGGCTCCGGCGGAGGAGAGGGCTCGTCGAACCAATCGTCGAAGTCCCGGCCGCGGTTGGGGTCGCGACCCGCCATGATCGGCACGGTACCGCGTCGCCGAC
>JADGHP010000112.1 GCA_019683855.1 Thermoleophilia bacterium | reverse complement strand
CAGGCCGTCCACCTGGAAGATCCCGGAGCTGTTGTTCATGCGGATCTCGATCAGGATCGGCCGCTCCGCGCCGTCGGCGATCGTCACGTCCTCGATCGCGGCCGCCGAGAGCGAGTGCATCGACACGCGCCCCCGCTCGAACGGGATCCGCGAGCGGCCCTTCGCCATGTCGAGCGCGTCCGCCACGCGGATGATCCCCGCCTCGACGGTGAGCGGCTGGCCGTCGGCGCGGTGGCTGATGATCGCCTGCAACACCTCGGAGACGACCACGGTGCGCTCCGGCTCCTCGTACAGCCCGGCGAGGAGCTCGCGCGCCTTCGGCTCGGCGAGAAAGAGCGAGAACTCCTCGTGGTCGTGGCGGTGGATCGCCATGCCGCTGTCGTGCATGAGCGCGGCGAGCGCGACCACCACCTCCGCGTCGTCGGGGGTCATCCCGTAGTCGCGCACCATCGCCGGCTCGACGCCGTGCTTGGTGAGCTGGCGCAGGAGTTTGAGCGCGATGTTGACGACGATCTGGATGTGCACCCAGGAGTGGTCGTTGATCTCCATCCGGGCGACCGCGTTCACGTTCGAGACGTGCCACCAGGCCTTGAGCTGCCGGTCGGCGTTGACGCGCTCGATCAGCGTGCGCAGCGTGCGGTTGCCGCGCACCGGCACGTTGATGCGCATCCGCTCGACCGCCTCGGCGGGGGTGAGGCGTGCCTCCTGCTCCGCCTCGGCGGGGACGGGCTGGTCGATCCGCTCGGCGGATGCGTCGTCCACGGCGGTCTCGTCGTCCACCACGCCTCGCAGTCTACGCCGAGGGCTCCCCGTCCCCCAGCGAGCGCCGGCGCTCGCCGCGCGGCCCGTCCGGCAGCACCGGCCGCTCCGGCTCGGTGAGCAGGTAGTAGAGGACCGTGAGCACGTGCGCCTCGAACGGGACCGCGAGCGCGCCCGCGACCGTGCCGCCGAGCCAGATCGCGAGGAACGCGGGGAGGAAGCCGAACGCCGCGGTGACGAGCCCTGCGGCGGCGCTCGTGACGACGTTCGCGACGACGACGAGCGCGAGCACGGCGCCGGTGCGGCCGGCGACGAGCCGCGACGAGCGGGCGAACGCCTCGCGCACGCCGAGCCGCTCGATCACCACCGCCGGCACGACGAGCGAGAAGCGGGCGATCGCGACGAGCCCCGGCACGACGAGCGCCAGGAAGCCGGCGAGGACGGCGATCCCGTAGAGGAGCGCCGCCCCGAGGAGCGTGCCGAGCCGCCCGCGCGTGCGGTCGACCACCGCCGCCACCGGCGCGGAGGGCCGGCCCTCGTGCAGGTCGCGCACGAGCTCCACGAGCGCCCCCTGCACGAGCAGCCCGCCGACGAGCGCGAGCAGGAGCGAGACGAGCGTCGCCGTCGCGGTCGCCGCCCGCGCGGCGAGCGCGTCGGCGAGCGAGACAACCGCGAACACGATCCCCGCCACGGCGACCGAGCGCGCGATCAGCCGCCGGTAGACGGCGAGCGCGTCGGAGAGGACGGCGGCGATCACGGCCGGAGCGTACGGAAGAGCGGCTACGCCGCCGCCCAGTCGCCGTAGAGGCTCGTATAGAGGCCGCGGCGGGCGAGCAGCTCCTCGTGCGAACCCTGCTCCACGACGCGGCCCTGCTCGAGCACGACGATCAGGTCGGCGTCGCGGATCGTCGAGAGCCGGTGCGCGATCACGAACGCCGTCCGGTCGGCCAGCAGCGTCCGCAGCGCCCGCTCGATCGCCCGCTCGGTGCCGATGTCGACCGACGAGGTCGCCTCGTCGAGGATGAGGATCCGCGGGTCGGCGAGCAGCGCGCGGGCGAACGCGACGAGCTGCCGCTGCCCGAGCGAGAGGCGCGAGCCGCGCTCGCCGAGCTGGGTCTCGTAGCCGTCCTCGAGCCGCAGGATGAAGTCGTGGGCGCCGACCGTCTGCGCGGCGCGGACGATCTCGTCGGGCCTCGCGTCGGGGCGGCCGAAGGCGATGTTCTCGGCGACGGTGCCGGCGAACAGGAACCCCTCCTGCGGCACGACGCCGAGCTGCGCCCGCAGCGAGGCCTGCGTCACCTCGACGAGATCGCGGCCGTCGATCGTGATCCGGCCGTGCGTCGGCTCGTAGAAGCGGGCGAGCAGCTTCGCGATCGTCGACTTGCCGGCGCCCGTGTGGCCGACGAGCGCCACCGTCGTCCCCGCGGGCACGTCGAGGTCGATCCCATGCAGGACCTCCGGGCCGCTCCCGTACGCGAAGCGGACGCCCTCGAAGCGGACATGCCCCTCGATCCGCGGCAGCGGGCGCGCCCCCGGGCGGTCGACCACCTCGGGGCGCTCGTCGAGCACGCCGAGGATCTTGTCCAGCGCCGCCGTGGCCGAGAGGAACGTGTTGTAGAGCTGCGAGAGCTGCTGCACCGGGTCGAAGAAGTTCTGGACGTAGAGCATGAACG
Source organism: Thermoleophilia bacterium (assembly GCA_019683855.1). Lineage (GTDB taxonomy): Bacteria > Actinomycetota > Thermoleophilia > Gaiellales > Gaiellaceae > Palsa-739. Next base: position 3,119 of record JADGHP010000112.1, on the reverse strand, counting down.
CAAAGAGCGTCCCGAGCGTGATCCGGTGCGCGAAGTAGAGGTGGCCGCCGTAGCCGAGGACGACGGCGAGCGCGACCGACGAGAGCAGGTCGACGAACGGGAAGTAGATTCCGTTCAGGACGACCGTCTGCATGTTCGACTCGCGGTAGCGCTCGGCGACCGCGCGGAAGTTTCGCTTCGCCGCCTCCTCGCGCGTGAACGCCTGCACCGTCCGCATCCCCGCGATGTCCTCCGCCAGGGTCGCGGTGACGAGGCCGAGCCGCTCCCGCACCGCCGCGTAGGCGCGCGCCGACTGGGAGCGGAAGACGGCCGTGGCGACGCTCATCAGCGGGATCACCGCGAGCGTCGCGAGCGCGAGCCGCCAGTCGAGCACGAACAGGAGCACGGCCGTGCCGCCGAGGGTGAGCGTGCTCTGCACGAGGGTCGTGACGCCGTCGGTGACGAGCTGGTCGATCGCCTCGACGTCGTTCGTGAGCCGGCTGATGATCACGCCCGCCCGGTTGCGCTCGTAGAAGCCGAGCGAGAGCCGCTGCAGGTGCGAGAAGAGCCGCGCCCGCAGGTCGGCGAGGATCCGCTCTCCGACCCAGCCGGTGAGGTAGGTCTCGAGGTAGGTGAGGCCCCAGTTGGCGAGGCCGGCGGCGACGAACACGCCCACGACGAGGGTGAGGCGGCCGCCGCTGTCGCCGTGGAGGGCGTCGTCGAGCGCGTACTTCGCGAGGTAGGGCGGCGCGAGCGCGGTCACCGTCGCGGCGAGCAGCGAGCACACCGAGAGGCCGGTGCGGCCGCTGTAGGGTCGGGTCAGCCGCCACAGCGTGCCCAGGCGGCGCCGCGTCTTGCGCCACGACCAGTCGCGCACCTCGGCGCCGCGCGGCTGCATGAGGTGGGCTCCTGGTTGGTGGACCCTCACGCCGCCGGCTCCTCCACCTCGGCCCCCGCCTCGACCGCGTCCGCGAGCCGGCGCTCGAGCAGGCCGTGCTCGTAGATCTCCCGGTAGACGCTGCTCGACCCGATCAGCTCCTCGTGGGTGCCGCGCGCGGCGACCCGGCCGCCGTCGAGGACGACGATCTCGTCGGCGAGAGCGATCGTCGAGAGCCGGTGGGCGATGACGAGCGTCGTCCGCTCGCGCATCGCCTCCCGCAGCCCCGCCCGGATCCGGGCCTCCGTGGTCGCGTCCACCGAGGCGGTCGCGTCGTCGAGGATCAGGATGCGCGGGTCGACGGCGAGCGCCCGCGCGATCGCGATCCGCTGCCGCTGGCCGCCCGAGAGCGTGATCCCCCGCTCGCCGACGACGGTGTCGTAGCCCTGCGGCAGCCGCTCCACGAACTCGTGCGCCTGCGCGAGCCGCGCCGCCCGCTCGACCTCCTCGTCGCTCATCTCCGGCCGGCCGAAGGCGATGTTCTCGCGCACCGTGGTCGAGAAGAGGAACGGGTCCTGCGGGATCACGCCGATCGCGCGCCGCAGCGAGACGAGCGTCACGTCGCGCACGTCGACGCCGTCGACGAGCACGCGGCCCGCCGTGACGTCGTAGAAGCGGGGCACGAGCGAGGCGAGCGTCGTCTTGCCGGAGCCGGTGTGGCCGACGAGCGCCACCGTCTTCCCCGGCGCGAGCTCGAGGTCGACGTCCTCCAGCACCGGTCGGCCGGGCAGGTACTCGAACGAGACGCCCTCGAACCGGATCGCGCCCGGTCCCGGCGGCAGCTCGATCGCTCCCGGCCGGTCGACGACCTCCTCCGGCTCGTCGATCACCTGGAAGATGCGCTCGCCCGAGGCGGTCGCCCGCTGCGCCTGCCCGATCCACATGCCGAGCGAGCGGAGCGGCATCACGAGCATCGCCAGGTAGAGGTTGAAGGAGACGAAGCCGCCCGCTGTGAGCGAGCCGTGCCGGACCATCCGCGCCCCGGCGAGCAGCACCGCCGCCTGCGCCAGCAGCGGCACGAACGAGATCAGCGGCACGTAGGCGGCGCGCTGGCGGTTCGCGCGCAGCGTCTCCGCGAAGAGCGTCTCGTTGCGCCGCCGGAACTTCTCCTCCTCCGCGCGCTCCTGCGCGAACGCCTTCACCACGTGGACGCCGACGATGTTCTCCTCGGCGACGGTGGCGAGGTCGGCGAGCTTCTGCTGCACGTCGCGCAGCGTCGGGTGGGTGACGTGGCTGTAGCGGTACGCGAGCGCGACGAGCAGCGGCGCGATCGCGAGCGCGACGAGAGCGAGCCGCCAGTCGACGAAGAAGAGGACGACCGTGACCGAGAGCACGGTGAGCGCGTTCTGGAAGAAGAAGATCAGCCCGTAGCCGAGGAAGAAGCGGACGCCCTGCAGATCGACGGTGGCGCGCGACATCAGCTGCCCTGTCTGGTGGCGGTCGTAGAAGCCGAACGAGAGCCGGACGAGGTGCGCGTAGAGGCCCTGGCGCATATCCATCTCGACGTCGAGCGCCTGCTTGCCCGAGAGCAGCCTGCGCCCGAGCATGAGCGCGGCGCGCGCCGCGCCGAGCGCCACGATGGCGGCGACGAAGACCCAGAGACGGTGCGCGTCCCGGTGCACGAGCGCCCGGTCGATCACGTCGCGGCCGGTCACCCAGACGAGCGCGATCTGGGCGGCCTGCGAGGCGACGGCGAGCACCACCGAGACGACGAGACCGACCCGGTACGGTCGCAGGAAGCCGAGCAGGCGGACGAACGTCCGCCGGTAGGGGATGGCGCTCACGACCGCTGAGCGTAGCCGGGCGAGGCGTGCTCGCCGCGGAGCGGCTCGGGCGCGCCCTCCGGCGAGAGCGGGGCGCGACCCCGGGCGGGCGCCGCCCGGATGCGCGGCCGGCGGCGATCCGTCAAGATCCCCCCGTGAACGTCCTCTTCGTCTGCACCGCTAACAGCGGCCGCTCGCTGATGGCGGAGCGACTGCTGCGTCGCGAAGGCGCCGGCCGCCACCACGCTCGCTCGGCCGGCAGCAGCCCGGGCACGGCGGCGCATCCGCAGGTGGTCGAGGCGCTGCGCGAGCTCGGGATCGACGCCTCCGACCACGTCCCCCGCAGGCTCGACGACGAGGCGATCCGATGGGCGGACGTCGTCGTCGCGACGTGCGACGACGCCTGCCCGGTCGTGCCCGGCAAGCGCTACCTCGCCTGG
>JADGHP010000111.1 GCA_019683855.1 Thermoleophilia bacterium | reverse complement strand
CTCCGGGTCGAGGGCCTCCTCGGCGAGCGCCTCGAAGACGCCAGGGCGCGCGAGCGTGTCGTTGTTGAGGAAGAGGAGCACCTCGCCGCGAGCGGCGCGCGCGCCCGCGTTGCAGCCGCCGGCGAAGCCCCTGTTCGGCGTCAGGGAGACCACCTGCGCGCGCTCGCGCCACTCCTCGAGCCGCTGCGGCGTCTCGTCGGTCGACCCGTCGTCGACGACGACGAGCTCGAACTCGCTCCCGAGCTTCGGCCCGAGCGCGTCGACGACCGTGTCGAGGCAGCGCTCGGTCAGGTGCCAGTTGCCGTAGCAGGGCACGATGATCGAGACGCGCGGCGCTCCGGGAGCGCGCGGCGAGGAGGGCGCGGCCGTCACGGCGCCGTATTCGACGCGAGCGGACGCGAGTTGAGAGAGGCACCGGCCGCTGCGTCCGCGGCGGCCCAGAGGCGCTCCGCCGCCGCGCGGGCGGCAGCCGCAGCACCGTCGCCGTCGATCAGGCGCAACAGTCCGAGCGGGCCCGCGACCCGCCGCCCGGAGAGGAGCGCATGCGCCTGGCCCGCCAGCGCCGCCTCGCCGCCCGTCCAGCCCGGGAGCGCGACGACGTCGGCGGTCTCCCCTCCCCGCGCCGGCAGCCGCTCCTCGAGCGGCGCGAGCAGGGCGAGCAGCTCGGCCTCCGGAAGCGCCGGCGCGAGCAGCACGAGGCTCGCATCGTCGCCGGGCCCGAAGGCGCGCGCGTACGCGTCGAGAAGCTCGGGCCGCTCGAGCAGCTCCTCTGCGAAGGCGATCGTGCGGAAGCGCCGCGCCGCGAGCGCGCCGGGGCCGCCGGCCGCGCCGGTCGGCGAGCGGGCCTCGTCCAGCGCTGCGAGCAGCGGCTCGACGGCGGCGATCGCCGGCGTGTGCCAGGGGGCGTTCCCGATCGCGCGCAGCAGCTCGCGCGCCGCGGCCTCGGGCGCCCCGGCTCGAGCGAGCCGCGCCGCCCTCTCCCAGGCGGCCTCCGCCGCCCGCTCGCCCCCGGGCGCCGGCACGAGGACCCGGTCGAGGGGGACGCCATCCCGCTCTGCGAGCCAGCGGGCGTGGCCGAGCAAGGTGCGGTAGACGGCGAGGTAATCGTCGAGCCCGAGCTGGGGATCGTCGAGCTCGGCGAGCATCCACCTGCGGAAGCGCAGCTCGGTCCGGACGAGCTCGGCGCGCGCCGGCCCGTCCACGCCCAGGTTCATGTTGCAGCCGTGCAGCCGATAGCGGTAGAGCGGCTCGGGCAGGAAGTCGATCGGGGCGACCCTGGACACCTGGAGCGCCGTCCACCAGTCCTCCCACGCGCCCACGTCGGGGATCGGGTAGACGCGAGGCGCGAGGTCGGCGCGCAGCATCATGCTGCCGCTCGAGACGATGTTGCCGCGCACGAGCAGCGGGAGCAGGCGCCCGCGCCGGGGCGTGATCCCGAACTCGGCCCAGTAGCTTCGGTGGACGAGCTCGTCGTTCTCGTCGATCACCTCGAGGTCCGAGTAGAGAAGGCCGACCTCGGGGTTGGCGAGCAGGTGCTCGACCTGCCGGCTCACCTTGTGCGGCGGCCAGGCATCATCGGCGGAGAGGAAGGCGAGGAACTCGCCGGACGCCTCGGCGACGCCGCGGTTGACGGCGCTCACGACGCCGCCGTTCGGCTTGCGCACGTAGCGGACGCGGTCGAGGTAGGGCGCCACCACCTCGGGGGTGTCGTCGGTCGACCCGTCGTCGACGACGACGATCTCGAGCGGTCCCTCGTAGTCCTGCGCGAGCGCGCTGTCGAGCGCGCGGGGCAGGAAGCGCGCGTAGTTGTAGGCGGCGACGATGCAGGAGACGAGCGGGCGCGCGTTCACGCCGCCGCCCGCCAGTCGAGCCCGATCGCGGCCACGTCGAGCACCGGGACCCCGGCGGCTCGCCCCGCCGCCGCATCTCTTGCGCGGTCGCCGATGAACACCGCCCGCTCTGCAGGCACGCCGGTGCGTGCGAGCAGCGCGAGCAGGCCCTCGGGGTCCGGCTTCCACGCGCGCACGTCCTCGCGCGCGACGACCGCGACCACCCGCTCTGCGACCCCGGCGGCGGCGAGCGCGGGCCCCACGCACGCGCGACCGCTCGACGTGCAGATCGCGAGCGGCGCATCCGGACGCGCGGCGAGCCAGGCGAGAAGCGCCCGGTTGACGCGGCAGCGACGCGCGGCCGCCGCCTCCAGGTCCCCGAGCCACGCCTCGAGCCGTTCCGCGACCTGCGGCGCCTGCGCGCGCGCCCGCGCGAGCAGCGGCTGCACGCGCGCGTCTCGCACCGCGATCCCGGCCGCCGCCGCCCTCGCCCGCAGCGCCGAGCGAACCGCCGCCCAGTCGAGCGGAAGCTCCACGAGCGTCCCGTCTAGGTCGAGGACGACGAGCCCGGGAGCGTCCGCGCCCGGAGCTCCGCCTCGGTGACGAGCACTGCCGGGCAGTCGATGTGCCGAACCCAATAGAGCCCCTCCTCGAGGACGTTGTACGGAGGCAGGTCGGGGATCGGGTCGCCGAGCGCCAGCCGCACATAGACGTCGGGGATGTTCACGCCGGCGGCCGTGAAGAAGTAGCTCGTCGTGAAGAAGCGCCCGCAGTTGATCTCGGTCGGCCGCGGTACGCCCTCGGCGTCCTCCTTCAGGTCGACGCAGAAGACGCCGCTTGCGTTCCGGTCGATCGCTTTGACGGCGCGGGTCGCCACCTCGTCGACGTCGGGACGGTTGCGGGTCACCGCGAGCACCGGCGTCCCCGTCACTCCCGAGGGCGCGAGGTGCGGGTAGATGTACTCGAGCCGCTCGCGCACCTGGGAGCAGACGAGCTCCCCGTCCCGCCAGAGCGACGTGAACGCGAGGTTCCGCCCGTCGAGCAGCTCGTGGGCGACGAACTGCCAGTCGCGCCCGCGCAGGCGCCAGTAGGCCATCCAGTGCTCGGCCACCTCGATCGTCTCGACCGGCGTGCTGCCGGCGCCGCCCGCGCCGTGCGTCGCCCGCAGCCAGAACGGCAGCCCGAGCTCGGCGGCGGCCGCCTCGAGATCGGCCCGGTCGCGGACGAGGAACGAGCGCGTCGCCTGGATGCCGTGGCGCGCCCAGATCTCCGCGGAGCGGTACTTGTCCTGCAGCGTGCGCACCGTCTCGCGGGCGGGGAGGAACACGGGCGCGGCGAGCCGGTCGCGCGCCTCCGAGAGGACGGCCACCTCGGCGTCGGGTTGCGGGTGGACGAACTCGATCCGCTCGTGCTCGATCAGCCGGTTGAGGAAGTCGACGTAGCCGGGGTCGTCGCAGCGCGGCGCGAGGTAGGCGGCGTCCAGCTCCGGCCACTCGAGGTGGAACGGGTCGATGTCGGTGCCGACGATGTAGTACGGCGTCTCGGCGGCGCGCAGCGAGCGCACGAAGTTGACCCCGGCGGGTCCGCCTGCCCCGGTGACGAGGATGCGCCTCATGCGGCCTGGGCGTCTCGTCGCGCCGTGGGGAGCGCCACGGCGGCCTCGCGCGTGATCCGCTCGGCGAGCTCGAGGCAGCGGATCCCCGTGGAGAGCGGGACGCGGGGCCGGTCGCCGCGGTGGACGGCGTCGAGGAAGGCGGAGATCTGCGCCACGAGCGGCTCCTCCATCGGCACGAACACCCGCTCGACGACGCTCTCCTGGCGGTAGGTGCGCGAGCCCTGCCCGTCCGCGGTCAGCCGCGCCGAGCGGGAGATCTCGATCGTCCGCCGCACGTAGTCGACGGTGACGTTGGAGCGCACGGTGGAGACGGTCAGCCGGCGGATCTTCTCCTCGGTGACGCGGCTCGCCGCGAGCGTGGCGATCACTCCGTCGGCGAAGACGAGGGTCGCGGTTGCGTAGTCGGCGAACGCCTCGCTGTGCACGTGGCGGACCGCGGACTGGACGGTCGCGACCGGCGCCGCCACGAGACTGAGGAGCACGTGGAGGTCGTGGAGCATGAGGTCCTGTACGACGTCGATGTCGCCGATGCGCGAGTCGTACGGCGAGAGACGCTCGACGTCGATCGCGATCACCTCCCCCTCGCCCGGCAGGAGCTTGCGCAGCTCCGCGACCGCAGGATTGAACTCCTCGATGTGCCCGACCTGCACCACGAGGTCCCGCGGCAGCCGCAGCGCGAGCTCGACCAGCCGGCGAGCCTCCTGCGACGTCCGCGCGAGCGGTTTCTCGACGAGCACGTGCACGCCCGCGCGCAGGGCGCGCTCCGCGTGCTCGACGTGGAAGCTCGTCGGGGAGGCGATCGAGACGACGTCCACGCGCTCGAGCAGCGCGTCGAGCGATGGGAACGCGGCTCCGCCCCACCGCGCGGCGACGGCGGCCGCGCGGTCGGCGTCGACGTCGTAGACGCCGACGAGCTCGCAGCCGCCGGTGAGGGAGGCGTAGACGCGGGCGTGGTTCGCGCCCATGCTGCCCGCGCCGACGACGCCGGCCCTCAGCACGAGGGCTCCCGCACCGGCACGGCGACGACGAGCAGCTCGGCGCACAGCTCGGGATGCAGCTTCCCCGCCTCGTAGAAGGCGTCCATCAGCTCGGGCGTCCAGTCCCGCTCGATCTGGGAGTTCGAGAGCGGCTTCAGGAAGACGCCGCCGACGACCTCCGGCTCGAGCCCGGCGGCGCGCACGTCGGCGAGGAGCGTCTCGCGGGTGTACACGCGCCGGTGGCCGATCCGCAGGTCGGCCTCGTTCAGCTCCGTCGGCTCGGAGAGGAGGCCGAGGATGCAGCCGATCTCCCGGTGGAGGGAGCCGGCGTTCGGCACCGTCGCGATCGCCCGCCCGCCGGGAGCGAGGAACCCGGCCGCCTGCCGGAGCACGGCGACGGGGTCGTCGACGTGCTCGAGAACGTGCCCGAGCACCGCGACGTCGTACGAGCCGTCCGGCTCCAGCTCCTCGAAGAGCGCGCAGACGACCTCGACGTCGGGGAACCGCCGCCGCACCGCCGCCACGTACTGCTCGGTGCCGTCGACCGCCGTCAGGCTGCCGACGCATTCGCGCAGCCGGGCCGTCATCCTGCCGTCGGCGCAGCCGAGCTCGATGCAGCGGGCGGCGCCCGCCACGTAGGGCTCGAGGGCGAGGAAGCGGTAGTCGATCAGGCGCGCGTTGAAGCCCTCCTCACTGGAGAACGCGGCGGCGAGGTCGCGCAACCGGCGGCGCTCGTCGGCGAGCGAGACGCGAATGGCGGGCATGGCGGACGGAGCAGTCATGGGCAACGGGACCATCGCGACTCGAGGTGCCCGTTAATCGGCCGCCGCGGGCGGCGCTTGAGCGGAGAGCCGCCCGCCGCACCGCTCCGCCGCGGAGCTCGCACCCGGCTCAACTCCCCGGGCACGCTCAGCCGACAGCGGCGCGGGCGGCGAGGCCCCCGTCGCGCAGGAGCGGCATCACCCGGTTGCGCCCGGCGCGCTTGGCAGCGTAGAGGGCGGCGTCGGCGCGCGCGAACACCTCGCGGAAGCGGAACGGCTGACCCGGCTCGGAGGCGGCGACGCCGAAGCTCATCGTCACCGGCCGACCCGCGTGCTCGACCGTCGCCACCGCGCTCCGCAGCTGCTCGGCGAGCTCCTGCGCGCGCTCGGGCGAGGCGCCCGGGAGGAGCACGAGGAAC
>JADGHP010000110.1 GCA_019683855.1 Thermoleophilia bacterium | reverse complement strand
GCGGCGCGCCGCCACCGCGAGGTCGCCGGTGCCGCAGCAGGCGTCGAGGACGCGGTCGCCGGGACGCACCGCCTCCCTCACCGCGGCCGCCCGCCAGCGGCGGTCGAGTCCGGCCGTCATCACCCGGTTCATCACGTCGTAGACGGGCGCGATCCGGTCGAACATCCGCCGCACCCCTTCAGCGGATAGCCGTCCCGTCTCTATGCCCACGTCGTCACGACTCCGTTGCGGATGGCGTGGCGTCGCCACGAGATCAGGGGCACCGCGCGGCGTGGCGTCGCCACGGGATCTGGCGTGGCGTGGCGTGGCGTCGCCATGCGATGTGGCGTGGCGTGGCGTCGCCACGGACCCGAGGCGGACGGACGACGGCTCACTGGCCCCACCGGCGGACGAGCGCGTTCTCGAGGCCGAGCTGGTCGAGGGCGCGAGCCACGACGAAGTCCACGAGGTCGCTCACCGTCTCCGCGCCGTGGTAGAAGCCGGGCGCGAGGAAGAGGATCGTCGCGCCCGCCTCGCGCAGCGTGAGCATGTTGCGCAGGTGGATCGCGGAGAGAGGCGTCTCCCGCGGCATCAGGACGAGTCGGCGCCCCTCCTTCAGGGCGACCGACGCGGCGCGGTGGATCAGGTTCTGCATCGCGCCGGAGGCGATCGTCCCGAGCGTCCCCATCGAGCAGGGGCAGATCACGTAGGCGTCCACCTTCGCCGAGCCCGAGGCGTACGGGGCGCTCCAGTCGTTCGCGTCGTAGAGGGTCGCGGCGTCGCCGGCGTGCTCGAGCAGCCGCGCGAGCGTCTCGCCGCGCGGGAGGCGGGGGTCGCCGTACAGCTCGGTCGCCAGCACCTCGACGCCTGCGCTGGAGGCGCAGACGCCGATCTCGCAGCCGGCGTCGGCGAGCGCCTGGAGCAGCCGCGCCGCGTACGGGGCTCCCGAGGCGCCGGTGATCCCGAGGAAGACGTGCATCTCCCGGGATTGTGACGGCGCCGAGCGAGCCGCCGCGCTACTGCTTGCCCTTGGAGGCCTCGAGGAAGATCGCGAGCTGGCGCAGGCGCTCCTCGCCGAGCGACTCGAACTTCGGCATCGGCGAGCCGGGCACCACACAGGAGGGGCACTTGAGATGACGGATCTGGAAGTCGATGCCGAGGTTGCGCGTGCCGATCTGCGTCAGGTCGGGCGCCCCGAGGTTGGAGGAGCCGGTGCCGAGGTAGGTGTGGCACGCCGTGCAGCCGGCGGTCGCGAACAGCCGCGCCCCGGGCACGGCGTTCTGGGGCAGCTTCTCCGCCTTCACCCAGTTCGGAACGTCCGCGATCACCTCGGAGGCGAGGGCCTCCTTCGCGGTCGCGCCCTTCCACGTCAGCACCGCCATCGAGAGGATCGTCAACGCCGCGGCCACGACGGCGACCGGGCGGTGCAGAAGCCGGCGCTCGCGGCGCACGTCGATGAACGGCAGCGCAAACAGGAGGATCAGGCAGATCGTCGGCACGCCGACGGTGCCGAGGAACACCGACTCCGGCCACTTGAAGATGCGGAGGAGGTAGAAGAGGAAGTAGAAGTACCAGTCGGGCCGCGGCACGAAGCTCGTCGTGCCGGGGTCGGCCGGGGCGGTGTACTCCGGCCCGAGCAGCCCCTGGTGGGTGCCGTCGTGGTGCGGGCCGTAGGACGTCCACTTCCAGATCGCAGCGAGCCCGACGATCACGGAGACGACCACGAGGCTCATCACCGTGTCGTGGAACATCGCGTACGGGTAGAACGGCTTCCCGCGCTCCTTGACGTCCTCCTTGTAGCGCGCGAACTGCGCGCGAGCCTCCTCGAGCCGGCTCGGCTTCACGCCAGCGTGACGCTGCGGCGCCGCGGCCACTACTTCGACCCTCCCGCCTCGGGCCGCGCAGCGGCGATGCCGCGCGGCACGGGCCGCGTGAGACCAGGCCGCAGCGGCTGCGGCTCCTCGTCCGCGAGAGCCATTCCCGCCGCCTCCTTCGACCAGGGCGGCGAGGTGACGCCGAGGCGCACGACGAGGTACAGGTGCAGCCCGATCAGCGCGATGATGCCGCCGGGGATCAGCATCATGTGCAGCGAGTAGAAGCGCGTGAGCGTGTCGGCCCCGATCTCCTGCCCGGCGCGTAGGAACTGCGCGATGAAGGGCCCGAGGAACGGCGCCGTCCCGTTCAGGTTGATGCCGACGACGGTCGCCCAGTAGGCGGTCTGGTCCCACGGCAGCAGGTAGCCGGTGAAACCCTCCATCATCCCCAGGACGAGGATGAGCACGCCGACGATCCAGTTCAGCTCGCGCGGGTACTTGTAGGCGCCGAACAGGAAGACGCGCCCCATGTGCAGGAACATGAGGATGATGAAGACGCTCGCCCCCCACCGGTGCATGCCGCGGACGAGCCAGCCGAGCGTCACGTGGTCGGTGATGTTCTGGATCGACCGGTACGCCTCGTTCGGCGTCGGCTTGTAGTACATGGCGAGGATCACGCCGGTGACTGCCTGCACGATGAAGGCGGTGAGCGCGGCCGAGCCGAGCGTCTGCATCCAGTTGACGTCACCCGGCACCTTGCGGAACAGGAAGTAGCGCACCCCGCCGACGAGGCCGGACCGCTCCTCGAGCCAGTCGAGCGGATAGTTGACGAGCGCCTCCATCCGCTGGCGGCGGAGCTGCGCTTTCGTGGGCGGGCGACGGTAGGCCATCACTGGTGCGGTGGGTTGAGGGGATAGAGCCACTGCTCGGGCCCGTCGACGTGCTCACCCGGGCCGGCGAGCTTGTACTTGTGGATCCTGGCCTGCGCGCCGGTGCCGTCGACGTGCGACACCGAGTAGGTGCCGAGCAGAATCAGGCGGCCGTTGCGGATCTCGAACGCGTAGCGGTCGAGAGCGCGCACGGGCGGCCCTGCGGTGCGGTTGCCCTCGGTGTCGTACTGACCGCCGTGGCAGGGACAGCCGAAGCCGGCAGGCACGACCGGCTCGAGCTTCACGACACCGTTCTTCGTGTGCTCGGTGATGGTCTTCTTGCCGAGGATCGCGCCCGTGGGGCCGTTCGCCTGCACCGGGCAGCCGAGGTGGGCGCAGCGGTTCGAGATGATCGTGAAGCTCGGCTGGTTGTTGAAGACGCCGTTGTTGCGCACGAACGCGGTGCGCCGCGAGACCTCGCCCTCGGCGGGGTCGGTCAGGAACGTGGCGATGAACCAGCTCCCTTCGGGGAAGTCGGAGATCGGGCCGAGATCGACCTCGTGGCGGCGCTGGCCGAGGAACGGCGGCAGCACCGCGAACCCCGCGACGGGGAGGGTGACGATGCCGCCGATCAGCCCGCCGAGCCCGAGGGTCGCCCCTTCGAGGAAGCGGCTGCGCGGGAAGCGCTCCCCGCGCGCGGGCGGCGCCCCCGCCTCCTCGCCGAGGGCGGCCCCGACCTCGCCCGCCTCGGTCTCGCGCAGCTCGCGCCGCTCGGGCTCGACGACGACCGCGTGGCCGCGCAGCTCGGCGGTCGCGGCGCGCGCCCAGAGGAAGCCGAAGACGATCGCGATCGCGCCCCCGATCGGCGAGACGATCTCGGGGTTGACGACGAGTCCGACGAGGACGACGACGATCCCGATCGCGAACCCGAGCGGCCAGAGCGTCGGGGCCGGCAGGTGCGGCTCGTCGTGCGACGGCTCCGGCGGCGACTCGTGCTGCCCAGGCCCTGCAGGCTCCACTAGGCGATCCCCTCGCGCATCCGACTTGGATTCAATCGTCCCCCTTCTTCGGGCGTCAACGTCGTATCAGTTGACGCAACGACCGCGAAGTCTTATCGAAACCGCCGGCCTCTGCTGGGAGAACCGTCGATGCCGTACTCGGCCCAGCGGCGATCGACCAGCGCGCGCACCTCGGCGCTCATCTCGATCTCCTGCGGCCACGGCCGCGCCCCCTCCTCCGGCCACTTCGCGGTGGCGTCGATGCCGAGCTTGCCGCCGACGAACTGCCGCATCGGGGCGTGGTCGAGGTGGTCGAGGGGCCCGGAGCCGATCACGACGTCGCGGGCCGGATCGACGTTGGCGCCCGCGTAGAAGAGCACCTGCTCGTAGTCGTGCACGTCGACGTGCTCGTCGACGACGACGACGCACTTGGTGAGGCTGAGCATGCCGAGGCCCCAGATCGCGGACATCACCTTGCGCGCGTGCCCCGGGAAGGACTTGCGGATGGAGACGATGCAGCAGTTGTGGAAGGCGCCCGCGATCGGCAGGTCGTAGTCGACGACCTCAGGGAGGGTGGCCCGGATCGCCGGCAGGAAGATCCGCTCGGTCGCCTTGCCGAGCCAGGCGTCCTCCTGCGGCGGCTTGCCGACGACGATCGAGGGGTAGATCGCGTTGCGCCGCATCGTCATCGCCGTCACGTGGAAGATCGGGAACGGCTCCGGCGGCGTGTAGAAGCCGGTGTGGTCGCCGAACGGCCCCTCCTCGCCGAGCTCGTCGCGCTCGACGTAGCCCTCGAGCACGATCTCGGCGTGGGCGGGCACTTCGAGGTCGACGCTGACGCCCTTCACGAGCTGGACGGGCTCGCCGCGGAGGAAGCCGGCGAGCATCAGCTCGTCCACGTGCTTGGGCAGCGGCGCGCTCGCCGAGTAGGCGGTGACCGGGTCGAGTCCGAGCGCGACCGCGACCTCGATCCGGCCGTCGCTCGCGAGCCAGTCGGCGCGCCCGTCCTTGTGGATCTGCCAGTGCATGAAGGTCGTGCGCTCGTCGATCACCTGCATCCGGTACATGCCGACGTTGCGTCCGCCGGTGCGCGGGTCGCGCGTGATCACGGCCGGCAGGGTGATGAACGGCGCCGGGTCGCCAGGCCAGCAGCGCTGGATCGGGAGCAGGCGCAGGTCGACCTCGTCGCCGCGCAGCACGATCTCCTGGCAGGGGCCGCGTCGGATGGTCTCCGGGAGCGCGTCCGCGATCGACTTCAGCTTCTGCAGGCCGCGCACCTTCTCGACGAGGCCGGACGGCGGCTGCATCTCGAGCACGTCGGCGAGCTTGCGAGCGACGTCGTCGAGCCGCTCGACGCCGAAGGCGAGGCACATGCGCCGCTCGCTGCCGAACTGGTTGATGAGGAGCGGATGGCGCGACCCCTTGGGGTTCTCGAACAGGAGCGCGGGCCCGCCGGCCTTCACGGTGCGGTCGACGATCTCGGTGATTTCGAGGTCGGGGTCGACCTCGGCCGCGACGCGCGCGAGCTCGCCCTCGCGCTCGAGCAGGGCGATCCAGTCGCGCAGGTCCTTCGCGGCCACGGGTGCCGAGTCTACGCCCCGACTATCGGTGCCAGTCGATCTGCGTCGCCCAGCCGTACGCGCCGTGGTCGTTCCCGGTCGTGCCGACGCCGGCGATCGGGCCGACGAGCTCGCCGCGGGACGGGGTCAGAGCGTCCAGGAGACCTCGTCCATAGGCTCCGTTCCGCCTCGGGGAAGAGCATGGCCCAAGACGTAGCCGAAACGGCCATGTCTCGCGACCAGGTCAGGGGACATGGCCGTAACGGTCATGTGCGTCGTCCGCGGTCGAACGGCGCTTGGACCGTTCCAATCGCCCCTCAGGCGCGTCAGCGCCTGCGGCGAAGCCAGTGCGTGAGCTCGCCGAGCGCGATCACGCCGACGAAGACGCCGCCGACGGCGAGCATCATCAGGATCGTCTTGC
>JADGHP010000109.1 GCA_019683855.1 Thermoleophilia bacterium | reverse complement strand
GCGCCGCGCGGCGAGCTCGTCGAGGTGCGCGGCCTCGACGCCGCCCTCGCCGTGCCGGGCGTGCGCGCGGTGCACGTCTACCGGCGGCCGGGCCGGCGGTTCGGCGAGCTGCGGCGCGCGTCCGATCGCGCGGGCGCCGTGGTCGCCGTCGGCGCGACGCGCGAGGAGGCGCAGGCCGCCGCCGCGGAGGCCGCGTCGCTCGTCGAGCTCGTCACGGAGCCGGTCGAGGCGCTCGCGTGACCGGCCCCCGGCTGCTGCGGGCCGGGCTGACGCTCATCGTCACCGGCCTCTGCACCGCCTACATCCTCTGGAAGATCGACCTCGGCCGGACGGGGCGCCTGCTCGCGCACGCGCGCGTCGGCTGGTGGCTTCTCGCCTGCGCGATCATGGCCGGGTCGGTCTGGCCGCTCGCTTGGCGCTGGCGGCTGCTGCTCGCCGCGCGCGGCGTGCGCGAGACGCTCGGATGGCTCGTGCGCACGAGCTTCGTCGCCTACGCCGCCGGCCAGGTGCTGCCGACCTCGCTCGGCGGGGACGCGTCGCGGATCTACGAGACCTCGCGTCGCCACCGGGGAGCGGGCGCCGCCGCCGCGGCCACCGTCCTGCTCGAGCGAGGGCTCGGCGGGGCGGCCACGCTCGTTCTCGCCGCCGCCGGCTTCGCGCTCGCGGTTGGCCGCTACGCCGTCGGCGGCTACCTCTGGCTCGAGCTGGCGCTCGTCGTCTGCGCCGCCGCGGGCGCCTTCGTCCTCTTCTCCACCCGGCTGCACCCGCTCCTGCGTCGGCTGCGCCCGCTGGCGCGGGCCCTCCGGGTCGAGCGACCGCTGCGCGAGGTCTACCTCGCCCTGCACGCGTTCCGCGCCGAGCCGACCCTGCTCGCGGCGATGTTCGCCCTCACGCTCGTCGTCCAGGCCGCGCGCGTGCTCGCCATCTGGTGCGCCGGGAAGGCGGTCGGCCTCGACCTCTCGCCGCGGCCCTACTACGTGATGGGGCCGCTGCTCTTCCTCGTCATGCTCGTCCCGTTCACCGTCAACGGGCTCGCGGTGCGCGAGTCGTTCTTCGTCAGCTTCCTAGGCGGGCTCGGGGTCGGCGCGGACGCGGCGTTCTCGACCGGCTTCCTCTTCTTCGTCGTCACGATCGCGGTCTCGCTGCCCGGCGCGGCGATCGTCGGCTGGGAGGCGGTGCGGCACGCGGGGCAGCCGGGAGCGACGCGATGAGCTTCCGCGTGCCGCCGCTCCTGCTCGCGGTGCCGCTGCTCGGCATCGCGCGTCTGCTCCCGGCCTCCGGGTTCGGGCTGTGGCTGCGGCTCGCCGCGGCGACGCTCGTGCTGCTCGCGCCCGGCCGGCTGCTCGCGCGCGCGCTCGGGCTGCGCGGCGCCGCCGCGGCGCTCTCGTGGTCGCTCGCGCTCGTCGCGGGCGCGCTCGCGCTCACCTTCGCCGTCGGCGCGTCGCTCGACCTCGCGCTCGCGCTCGTGCTCGCCGCGGGGGCTCTCGCCCTCGCCGTCAGGCTTGTAACACTCTGTTACGAGGATTGGGGGGGCGCGCGAGAGATGGTGCCGCGCGGGCGGGGGCTCGTCGTGCTGGCGGGACTCGCGCTCGGCGGGGCGATCTGGTTCGTCGCGGGAGTCGTCGACGGGGACGCGCTCTTCCACCTCGGCCGGGTGCGCAAGCTCGACGCGCTCGGGTCGCTGTCGCTGCACGCGGTGAACGAGTTCGAGCACGGCGGCCTCCACCCCGGCTACGCGTTCCCGCTCTGGCACGGCTGGCTCGCCCTCGTCGCCAAGCTCGGCGGCGTCGACCCGACCGGAGTCGTGCTGCACGAGTCGAGCATCCTCGTCCCGATCGCGCTCGTCGTCGTGCTCGAGATGGGGATCGCCGTCTTCCGCTCCACGGCGCTCGGGGTCGCGACCATGCTCGGGCAGGTGGCGATGATCGCGCTCGCCCCCGGCGACGGCGGCGCGTACGCCGTCCTCTCGCAGCCGGGGACGGCGGCGCGGCAGCTGCTCGTGCCGGCCGCGACCGCGCTCTTCTTCCTCCTCGTCCGCACGCCGTCGTGGGCGCTCGCGCTGACGCTGGCCGCGTCGGCGACCGACCTCGCGTTCGTCCACCCGACCTACGCGCTCTTCCTCGCGCTCCCGCTCGTCGGCTTCCTGGCGGCGCGGGCGCTCCTCGCGCGCGGCGCCGACCTGCGCGGCGGCGCCGTCGCGCTCGCCGCCTACCTCGCGCCGATGGCGCTCGTCTTCCTCTGGCTGCGGCCGATCGTGAACGAGACGCTCGCGGTCAACCCGGGGCCGCAGGAGCTGGCGCGGGCGCTACGGGCGTACGCCGGCGACCTCGTCGTCCACTCGCCCTCCAGCTACCACCTCGCGCCCGAGGTCGTCGTGCGCACCGGCTCGGTCGCCGTGGCCGCGCTCGCGCTGACGCCGCTCGCCGTGCTCGCGCGGCGCCGCCGCTGGGGCGCGCTCGTCCTCGGCGGCACCGTGGTCGTGCTCGCGCTCGAGCTGTGGGGGCTCGCCTTCCCGCGCTTCGCCGACGCCGTCTCGCTCTCGCAGGCCCGCCGCGCCGCCGGCTTCGCGCCGTTCGCGTTCGCGTTCGCGGGCGCCGCGGCGCTGCTCGCGCGCGCGTCGCGGCTGCTCGCGCCGGCCGTCGCGATCGCGGCCGGGATCGCGCTCCAGCTCGCCTACCCGGGCGACTTCGGCGTGCGCGCGCGGCACGAGGGGCCCGCGCTCGTGACCTGGGTGGCGCTCTTCGGCGGGCTCGCGGCTCTCGCGGTCGGAACCGCGCTCGCCTGGCGCCGCCCCGCCCCTCCGCCGGGCCCAAGGCCCGGGGCCGCCGCCGCGCTCGCCGCCGCCCTCTTCGTCCTGCCCGTGGCGATCCACGGCTTCTCGGACTGGGGCGCGCAGGAGCGCCGCGACGTCTACGCGCTCTCGCCCGGCGTCGTCCGCTTCCTCCAGCACGAGGTGCCGAAGCGCGCCGTCGTCTTCGCCGACCTGGAGACGAGCTACCGGATCTCCGCGTTCGCGCCGGTGTACGTCGTCGCGGCTCCGCCCGCGCACGTCGCCAACACGCGCGCCAACCGGGTCGCCGCGCGCAAGCGGGCGGTGATCCGCTTCTTCGCTCGGCACGGCGACCTCGCCATCCCGCGTCGCTGGGGGGCGCAGTGGCTCGTGCTGCGCCGCCACGAGCCGGTGCGCGCGGTCGAGCGGCAGGGGCTCCGCCCCGTGTACGCGGACGACCGCTACGTCGTCTTCCGGCTCGCCTCCTGAGCGCACTACCGTTCGCGCCGTGAAGCTCCTGCTCGTGACGCTCTACTTCCCGCCCGCGGGCGGCGGCGGCGTCCAGCGGCCGCTGAAGCTCGCGAGCCACCTGCCCGCGCTCGGAATCGAGACGCACGTGCTCGCCCCGGACGACCCGGGGGTGGCGCACCGGGACGCCGAGCTGCCGGTGCCGACGCAGGCGTGGGTGCACCGCGTCCGCTACGTCGGCCCGAAGGGCGACAAGCCGCTCGAGCGTCTGCGCGGCAAGCAGGGGCTCGCGCGGCTCGGGACGCAGGCGACGCTGCTCGGGCGGCGGCTGCTCGTCCCCGACGAGAACATCCCCTGGAGCACGGTCGCGCTGCCGGCGGCGATCAGGATCGCGCGCCGCGAGGAGATCGACGTCGTGCTCACCACCTCGCCGCCCGGCTCGCTCCACCTCGTCGGCGCGGCGGTGCAGAAGGCGACCGGCGCCAAGTGGGTGGCCGACCTGCGCGACTCGCTCGTCGCCCATCCCCACCGGCGCGGCCACGAGTCGCGGCTCGCGCGCGCGAAGGAGAAGGCCGCGGAGGGCGTGGCGAGGCTCGTCGCGGCTCGCGCCGACGCGATCGTCGCCGCCGCCGACGCGATCGCCGAGGAGGCCCGCGCGCTCGGCCCGCGCGGACGCGTCGTCACGATCGCGAACGGCTGCGACTTCGACGACTTCGCGGGGCTCGAGCACCGGCCGAGCGACCGCTTCCGGATCACCCACGCCGGCTCGTTCTTCGGCAAGCGCGACCCGAAGCCGTTCCTGCGCGCGCTCGCCGAGTCGGGGCTCGAGGACGTCGTCGTTCGCTTCGTGGGCGACTTCCGCGCCGAGGACCGGGCGTTCGCGGAGTCGCTCGGGCTGGGCGAGCGCCTCGAGCTCCCCGGCTACGTGTCGCGGCGGCGCTCGCTCGAGCTGCAGCGGGACTCCGAGGCGCTGCTCTTGCTGATCCCCGAGGCTGGCGGCCGCGGCCGCGGCGTCCTCTCGGGCAAGGTCTTCGAGTACCTCGCGGCCGAGCGGCCGATCCTCGCCGCCGTCCCGCCGGACGGCGCCGCGGCGCAGCTCGTCCGCGACACCGGCGCCGGCCTCGTCGCCGCGCCCGACGACGTGCCCGCCCTGCGCGACGCGCTCGCCGAGCTGCACGCGCGCTGGCGCGAGGGGAGGCTCGAGGGGACGCCGCTCTCGCCGGAGTGGCGCGACCGGCTCTCGCGGGCGCGCCGCGTCGAGGAGCTCGCCGACCTGCTGCGGAGCCTGGCGTGACAGCCGGCTACGCTGCGCCTCTGATGCGCGAGCGACGGCGAGGGAGTCGCAGGCTCCGTGCGGCCCGGAGGCGCAGGAGGTGACCGCCGTCGCCGTCTCCGTCGCCCGCGTCCGCGCCGTCCCGCTCGTCCGGGTGCTCGACGCGCTCCTCGCCTCCGTGCTCTTCACCGCCACCTTCGAGAAGGTGCACTGGAACATCGCCGGCCAGGTGGGGATCGCCGACATCCTCACCATCCTCTTCCTCGTCGCGTTCGCGCTCACGGAGCGCCGGCCGCTGCCGCGCTCGAGCGCGGTCGTGCTCGGCTTCTTCGCCGCGTTCCTGCTCGTCTACCTGCTCGGCTTCTTCAACATCGAGACCAAGCAGGGGCTCGACCAGTTCGTGAAGGGGATGGTGAAGTTCGTCGTCCACTTCCTCTTCCTCGCGGCCGCGGTGGGATACCTCGCGCGCCGCGGCGAGCGCTTCTACTGGCGCGCGCTCGGCTGGTTCGCCGCCGGCTTCGTCGCGAACGCGGTGTACGGGATCGTCCAGCTTGCCGCGGCGCGCGCCGGCGTCAACCTCGACCACGCGGTGCTCAGCCCGCTCACCGGCGGCGCCAGCTCGATCAACATCTACGGCGCCGTCAACGGCGAGAGCATCTACCGGCCGAACGCGCTCACCGGCGACCCGAACCACCTCGGCGTGATGCTCGACATCCCGTTGCTCGCGCTCACGCCCGTGTACCTGCGCCTGCCGCGCGGGCATCGGCTCCGCTGGCCGCTCGCCGCCGTGCTCGCGTTCCTGCTCCTCGTGCTGCTCGCGACGCTCTCGCGCAGCGGGCTGCTCGGGCTCGGCGTCGGCGCGCTCGTCCTCGCGCTGCCGTACCGGCGCTTCGTTCGGACGCGCGCGCTCGTCGCGCCTCTCGCCGCGCTCGCGCTCGTGCTCGCCTACGTGCTCTCCTCGCGCTGGCACTACTTCTCGGTCGTGATCCGCTCGCGGATCCAGACGGGCGGCGGCTCGACCTCGGCCCACTTCGCCGTCTACGACTTCATCCCCCAGGTCGTGCGCATGCATCCGCTGCTCGGGCTCGGGCTGAACGACTTCTCGGTCTACTACGAGTTCGTCACCGGCAAGACGAACTGGGGGCCGCACTCGTTCTGGGTGGC
>JADGHP010000108.1 GCA_019683855.1 Thermoleophilia bacterium | reverse complement strand
CGGCTTCAAGCTGCCCGGCTCGACCACCCGCCGAGCCAGCTCGTTGTCGGCGCTCCAGAAGTCGTCTACGGCGGCAACGACGACCTGGAAGCCGATCCGCCCGCGATCCGCCCGGGTCAGACCCGGTCTGACCCCCTGTAGGGCGCTCGTGTGCCGCGAGCGGGGCCCCTACGCTCAGCTGATGAGGAGGGTGACGCCTGAGGGAGTAGCCTTGACAGCCGACCTCGCGCCTCTCAGACTTTGACGAGGGGAGAGGGGCGCGGCGTGGGGTTGTTCAGGAAGGCAACAACGGCGAATTCGCTGGCTGTCGCCACTCTCTTGATCGGAGCCGGCGGAGAGTTCGACCTCAGCTGGCAAGGAGATCTGGCCTTTGTGTTGCGTATTCCAGCGATCTATCTTGATTGGGCGCTGAATAAAGATCAGAAGCGACGCGCCAAAGAAATGCTCGAAACGCTGGATGTTGTTTTCGCTGGCGTGTCGCAAGAGGATCCTGAGATCGATCTTTCTAGACTCGTCGAGCGGGGCTTCCGGTTGCACGACGTTGAGGTTGTGGTTGGTATCACGAATAAGATGCGACCAAATGTCTCGTTCCGACCTCGTTTCGCTATCTCGACGCACTTGTATCTCGCGTTCGGAGGTCTCTGGAATGGGATAATCGCTCAGCTCGCCCGCGACGGTGAGAGCGAAGCAACCACCGCGCTTCTCGACGACATGCGGGAGCAGCTGTCGATTCACAAGCAGATAGGGCTCGGGATGCGCGGGGGCCTTGCTCCGATGGCTGCCGGTCAACGCGGAGCCGGCAGTCGTCTTGAGCGCGAGATCGCCGACGCGGCCGGGTTGTCGGTTGAGGAGTTCCGGGCCTTGTCGGATGAGGCACGCGACGCCGTGATCTACGCTCACGCTGAAGCGTCACTGACTGCATTGCACACTAGCGATGCGAGCGCCAGACCGGCGGCAGGCGTCTCACCTGGGCGTGACATCGACTACTGGCCCACGCTCGACCTCGACGCGATCTGGGCTAGAATTACGGCGACCCTCCGCGAGGCACTGGTCGACAGGGACGAAGAGCAGCTCTACTTCCCTGGGTGGTTTGTGCGGCGACTCGTCGCGGTCGAGGTTCTGAACGAGGCCATTGGTCTGCGACCGGAGATCGCCGACGACTTCGACTTCCTCGCGTCGGGCGAGGAGGACGATCTCTTTCGGGAGGATCGCGGCGTCGACGAGCAACTGGATGCCGCGCTGACGAACCATCACCTCGCTCAGATCGTCGCTGCGCTCGTGCACGGACTGTCAACGAAGGAGGACTGAGCCGCAGCTGTGGCGGCTGATGTTGCAGCTGCGGCGGACCCCGGGGTCAGGAACTCGTCTCAGAATGACTTTACGAGGATGACGATTGGACCCCGGGGTCAGACCCGGGTCTGACCCCTGAGACGAGTTCCAGACCCGGGTCTGACCCCCTGTAGGGAAGTCGTGACGCTTTCGTGACGATCAGGGGGCTCGCCGACCTCGCGACGGTTGGGCGAAACCCGCATGGCTTGGCAGTTTTCGCCGATTGCGTCGTGCTCCGCTGGGAGTAACCAGGCGTGGTCGCGAGAGCGTGACCCCTTTCAGGCGAGAGTGTCACGGCTTGGGGTAGAGGCTCAGATATAGGAGGGGCTGGCGGAGCACCCCCTCGTGGTGGAGGACGAGCGCGATCAAGAGCCGCCCCATACGCCCGTTGCCGTCGAGTAACGGCTGGATGGTCTCGAACTGCGGGGAGACCCGGGGTCAGACCCGGGACCGACCCCCTTTTGGGCGGGCGACGGTCGGGTAGCTGGCCCCGGTGCGCGTAGCCAGGTCGGGCAGGGTGGCGAGCGGACGGCGGCGCAGGGCGTCGGCGTCCTCGGCGCCGATCCCGTGCAGGAGCAGGTACGTCTACCGGATCCGCATGAAGATCACCGAGCAGGGCTCGACCATCGAGGCCGGCCTTGTCACCGCCTTCGGCGACCGCCCGACCCGGCGGTCGCGCTGGGAGACGCTCGAGGACGAGGTCGTCTACGACGCGGACCCCCTCGACCGGCGCGTCGTCGCCAAGGACCAGATTTGCACTGTCATCCGCGCCTTCCGGGAGCGCCTCTTCACCGAGATCTTCCCGGGTCGCAGCGAGGTGCCGAAGACGCGCCGCCCCATCGCCTTCGGCTACGCGAGCGCGGGCTACGCAACCTCGCGTTGTGCAGGGCTTCTCTCGACGCGCCCGGGAGGATTCGAACCTCCGACCCGCGGATTAGAAGTCCGCCGCTCTGTCCACTGAGCTACGGGCGCGTGGCCGGAAGCGTAGCCCCCTCCCGTCTCAGGCGTACGGAGCGAGGCCGGCTTGCGCCGCCTCTCCGCCTCCGAGACGCCGCGGCGAGCAGCGCGCCCAAGGGTGGCGGATGGGATTCGAACCCACGACCACCGGGACCACAACCCGGGGCTCTACCAGCTGAGCTACCGCCACCGCGAAGCGGATACAGCGTAGCGGAGCGCCGATCGAGGGTCCCGGGAGCGCCCGCGCGCTCGACGCGCACAGACCGAGCCCCCTGCGGCTAGGCTCGCGTTGCACGTGGCCGACGCGCTCGCCAAGCTGACGTACCGCCTGGAGGAGATCCACGAGCTCGAGGCCATCTCGGGCCTGCTCGTGTGGGATCAGCGCACGATGATGCCGCCCGCCGGCACGCGCATCCGCGGCCGGCACACGGGGCTGCTGCGACGTCTCGCCCACGAGAAGCTGATCGACCCGGAGGTCGGCCGCCTGCTCGAGGAGCTGCGCCCCGTCGAGGAGTCGCTCGACCCCGACTCCGACGAGGCTGCGCTCATTCGGCTCGCGCGGCGCGAGCACGAGAAGGCGGTGCGCGTCCCGCCCGAGCTGACCGCCGAGATGGCCCGCGCCGCCTCCGAGGCGGCGCCGGCTTGGCTGGAGGCGAAGGCGACGTCGAGCTTCGCGCGCTTCCTGCCCGCGCTCGAGCGCACCATCGAGCTGCGCCGGCGCTACGTCGAGTGCTTCGAGCCGCGGGAAGAGCCCTACGACGTCCTCCTCGACGACTTCGAGCCGGAGATGCGCACCGCGGAGGTGCGGCGCATCTTCGACGAGATCAAGCCCGAGCTCGTCGCGCTCGTCGCCGCCTGCCGCGAGCGCGAGGTCGACGACTCGTTCCTCACCGGCAACTACCCGATCGACCGGCAGGAGACGCTCGCCAAGGAGGTCGTCGAGCTGTTCGGGCACCGTCCGGATGCGTGGCGGATCGACCCGACCGAGCACCCGTTCGCGTCGGCCGCCGGCATCGACGACATCCGGATCACCACGCACTACTCCCCGAGCAGCATCGACTCGCTGTTCGCGACCATCCACGAGTACGGGCACGGGCTCTACGAGCACCAGCTCCCCGAGCGGATCGCGCACCTACCGATCGGCGAGGCCGCCTCGCACGGCGTGCACGAGTCGCAGAGCCGGCTCTGGGAGAACCTCGTCGGCCGGAGCCTTCCATTCTGGCGCTTCTTCTACCCGCGCCTGCGGGAGCGCTTCCCGGAGCAGCTCGGCCAGGTCGAGCTGGAGCGCTTCGTCGCCGCGATCAACGTCGTTCGGCCCTCGCTCATCCGTATCCACGCCGACGAGGTCACCTACGGGATGCACGTGATCCTGCGCTTCGAGCTCGAGCAGGACATCGTCAACGGCCGCATCGAGCTGCGCGACCTGCCGGAGGCGTGGAGCCAGAAGATGTGGGAGTACCTCGGTGTCGAGGTTCCCGACGACGCGCACGGCGTGCTCCAGGACGTGCACTGGTCGGCGGGGCATTTCGGCTACTTCCCGACCTACCTGCTCGGGACGGTGATGTCGGTGCAGATCTGGGAGGCGGCGCGTCGCGACCTGCGGGATCTGGACGAGCAGATCGAGCGGGGCGAGTTCGGGCCGCTGCGGGAGTGGCTCGGGGAGCACGTCCACGCGCACGGCCGCAAGTTCACGCCGCAGGAGACGCTGCGGCGGGCGACCGGCTCGACCATCGACGCGCGGCCGTACCTCGCCTACCTGCGGCGCAAGTTCGGCGCGCCGATTCCCGCCTGACCGCGGCGCTACGCTACGTCCGCTCGGCCCCGTAGCTCAGCGGACAGAGCGGCAGCCTTCGAAGCTGCGTGCGGAGGTTCGATTCCTCCCGGGGCCATCGCGGAAGCCCTGGAGAACGGCGAGCCAGAGTTTCTGACGCTCCTTGGCGCCATGTTCGCGAGCCTCGATCGCTCGGTCGGCTGGCATCCAAGAGCCCCCAGGCGCAAGGGTTGTTGGGCGCGATGGGGCTGCTGGGAGTGGCCGGTGGCACTCTCGCCGGGAAGGCGTGACGCTCTCGCGACCACGCCCGGCGCTCTCAGCCGAGACCGATGCAATCCGCGAAAACCGTCAAGCCATGCGGGCTTCGCCACCGCACCCCGAGGTCGGCGAGTCCCGATCGTCACGAAAGCGTCACGACTTCCCTACAGGGGGTCAGACCCGGGTCTGACCCGGATACCCCGGGATACCCTGCGGGACACGTCGACTCACCCACCTTCGCTTGCGGCCGATCTGAGAAGATCGCGTCCGTGCTCCTCGAGCTCACCCCGGACGAGCTCCTGTCGACGACGCGCGCCGTCCGCAAGCGGCTCGACCTTGCGCGTCCGGTCGAGCGGGAGGTGCTCGAGGAGTGCCTCCGTCTCGCCCAGCAGGCGCCGACCGCGAGCTTCTCGCAGAACTGGCACTTCGTCGTCGTCACCGACGCGGAGCGACGCGCCCGCCTCGCCCGGCTGTGGCGGAGCGTCGCCGCCTCGTACCTTGCGCGCCGCTCCGCGCCGAGCGAGCAGCTCCGCCGGATCGGGGACGCGGTGCGCCACCTCGCGGAGCACCTGCACGAGGTGCCGGTGCACGTCGTCCCCTGCGTCGAGGGGCGAACCGAGGACAAGCCCGTCGCGGCGCAGGCCTCCCGCTTCGCCTCGATCATCCCCGCCGCTTGGAGCTTCATGCTCGCCGCCCGCGCCCGCGGCCTCGGCACCGTCTGGACGACCTTCCACCTCGTGCACGAGCGGGAGGCGGCGGAGATCCTCGGCATCCCCTACGACGAGGTGATGCAGGTGGCCCTGATCCCGGTCGCCTACACGATCGGCACCGAGTTCAAGCCGGGACGACGCAAGCCGCTCGAGACGATGGTGCACTGGGAGCGCTGGTAGCGCCCCGCGCGTCGCGCGCCCGTCGCTGATCCGTAGGAAGCCGCACCGCGTCTGCGGGCTTGACGCGACGGCACGAAAGCGAATTTCACCTACTGTCACTGTGTAAATAGTTTCACCGTGACAGGAGGGGGTCTCGCATGAGCTCGTATCCAGCCCCGGCGCGGTACTCCGGCCGCGAGTCGGCCGTCGGGTACAAGCTGCTCGCGCTCTTCCTCGGCATCGTGGTATGCGTGATGGGCCTGTTCGGCCTCTGGCTCGCCCTCTCCGCGCAGCACGCCCGAGACGACGCGAACCGCGCGGCGGAGCGCGCGGCGGCGGCGCAGTCGGCGTCGGGCTCGATGCCCGGCATGGGCGCGACCAAGGCGACGGCGGCCGGCGGCGCCTACGCGACGCCCAGCTTCGCCGGCGTCACGCCCGCGAACGCCGACGCGATCGCGATCAAGCACGAGGCGTTCCCAGCCGAGCTGCCGCCCGCGCCCGCCGGGCCCGTCGCCTCGGTCAGGCTCGACATCGGCCACGGCGTCGTCTCGATCGCGCCGGGCATCCGCTACGAGGCG
>JADGHP010000107.1 GCA_019683855.1 Thermoleophilia bacterium | reverse complement strand
AGAAGAACGTGTCCTCGTGGGAGTAGGGCGGCGAGCAGCAGCAGAGGATGCGCAGCTCGCTCGGGCCGTCGTTCTCCAGGGTGTGCCAGGCGCCGGGCGGGATGAGGATCGCGTCGCCGGGACGGACGCGGCGGCGCTCGCCGTCCACCTCGAGCTCGCCCGAGCCCGCCGTCACGACGTAGATCTCCTCGCTTCTGCGGTGGTAGTGCCGCCGCGTCGCCTGCCCCGGCTCGAGCGTCGCCTCGGCGAGGCTCTGCGCCGCGGTGTGGTGCAGCTCGCGGATCGTGGAGCCGTCCTTCGTCGTGTAGGGCTCGACGGCGTTCGGCGAGGCGACGTGCATCAGAGCGCGGAGGCGAGCACCTCGACGACCCGCTCCTGGGCGTCCAGCTCGAGCGCGGTGAAGAACGGCAGCGCGAGCGTCCGCTCGCTCGTCTCCTCGGACACGGGGCACATCCCCTCGCGGAAGCCGTAGCGCTCGCGCATGTACGGCTGCAGGTGGATCGACGGCAGGTAGCGGTTGTAGCCGATCCCCTCCCGCTCGAACGCGGCGATCACCCGCTCGCGCGTCTCGCGGTCGGGCAGCCTGACGACGTACACGAACCACGAGCGGCGGTGGTCGGCGTCGTCGGGACAGAGCGGCTCGACCGCGTCGAGCCCGCGCAGCAGCTCGTGGTAGCGCTGCGCGACCTGGGCGCGGAGGGCCAGCAGCTCGTCCAGCCGCTCGAGCTGGCCGATCCCGATCGCGGCCCGGATGTCGTCGATCCGGTAGTTGAAGCCGAGACGGACGTGCTCCAGCCAGCCGCCCGCGTCGGAGCGCCCCTGGTTTCGGAGCGAGCGCACGAGCCGCCACTCCTCTTCGGAGTGCGTCGTCACGATCCCCCCCTCGCCGGTGGTCATCTGCTTGTTCGGGTAGAAGGCGAACACGCAGGAGGGCCCGTGGGAGCCGAGCGGCGCCCCGCGGTACTCGGCGCCGAGCGCCTCGCACGCGTCCTCGATCAGCGTGAGCCCGTGCCGGTCGGCGATCCGGCGCAGCTCGTCCAGCTCGCACGGGTAGCCGAAGATGTCGACCGCGACGATCGCCTTCGTCCGCGGCGTCACCGCCGCCTCCACCGCCGCCGGGTCGAGGTTCAGCGTGCGCGGATCGATGTCCGCGAAGACGGGCACGCCGCCCTCGTAGACGAAGCAGTTCGCGCTCGCTGCGAACGAGAACGGGCTCGTGATCACCTCGTCGCCGGGGCGGATCCCCGCGGCGATGCACAGCAGGTGGAGGCCGGCGGTGCCGGACGAGACCGCCGCCGCGTACGGCGCGCCGACCCGCTCCGCGACGAGCTCCTCGAACCGGTCGATCGTCGGCCCGAGCGAGAGCCGGCCGGAGCGCAGCACCTCGAGGACGAGCTCCTCCTCCCGCTCGCCGAGGCACGGTCGGGAGAGCGGGACGGGCCGCGTCTCCTGTCTCACGCCTGCTTCGCCGCAGGCGCGTACTCGAGCCAGTGCGCCCACCGCTCGCTGCGGCCGTGCACGGTGTCGAGATACGCCGACTGGATCTCGAGCGTCACCGGCCCGGGCGGCCCGACCACGTGGTCGTCGACCTCGCGGATCGGCGTCACCTCCGCGGCCGTCCCGACCATGAACACCTCGTCGGCGAGGTAGAGGTCGGTGCGGATCAGGGGCTTCTCCACGACGCGGTGGCCGAGATCCTCCGCGATCTGGATCACCGTGTCGCGCGTGATGCCGACGAGGATCGACGCCGAGAGGTCCGGGGTGTAGACGACGCCGTCCTTGACGACGAAGATGCTCTCCCCGGAGCCGTCGGCGACGTAGCCGTCCTGGGTGAGCAGGATCGCCTCGTCGTAGCCCGCCCGGTTCGCCTCGGCGACGGCGAGCATCGAGTTGATGTAGACGCCGGTCGCCTTCGCGACGTGCGGGATCACGTTCGGTCCCACGCGCTGCCAGCTCGAAACCTTGACGCGGATGCCGTTGCGCATCCCCTCCTCGCCGAGGTACGCGCCCCACGGCCACGCCATGATCGCCACGTCGACGGGGTTGTTGCGCGCGGCGACGCCGAGCTCGCCGTAGCCGTAGAAGGCGATCGGGCGCAGGTAGCACGAGGGCAGCTCGTTCGCCGCGAGCAGCTCCCACGTCGCCGCCTTCAGCTCGTCGACCGTGTACGGCAGGTCGATGTAGAGGAGCTCCGCCGAGCGCTCGAGACGCCGGAGGTGGTCGGTGAGCCGAAACACGGCGGTGCCGCGATCGGTCTCGTAGGCGCGAATCCCCTCGAACACGCCGGAGCCGTAGTGGAGCCCGTGCGTCCCCACGTGCACGGTGGCGTCGGCCCAGTCGACGAGCTCGCCGTTCATCCAGATCTTGTTCGTCTCGCGCATGCGGCGTCTCTCCTCGGGTGGTCGGCAGCCGCATCGTACCCGGCGCGCCGGGGCGGCCCTACTCGCAGATGTCGGCCGCCTGGGCCCGCGTGAGGCGCACGAGGTCGAGCGGCGCGAGGCCGGCCATGTGGCGCGTCGAGCCCGCTCCCACCCACACCGTCTCGTGCACGAGCAGCTCGCGCGCGACGAGCGTCCGGGCGACGTGCGGGGAGGGGAACGGGGCGACCGCGCCCGGCTCGAAGCCGGTGACCGCGAGCACCTCGTCGCGGCCCGCCACCCGCGCCTTGCGCGCGCCGACCGCGACCGCGATCTTGCGCGGGTCGGCGCGGCGGTCGCCGGGGACGAGCGCGAGCGTCGGGCTGCCGTCGCAGACAAAGAGGAGCGACTTGACGATCTCCGCCGGCGCGCACCCCACGGCCTCGGCCGCGGCGGCCGCGGTCGGCGTCCCGCCGGGGAACTCCTCGAGCCGCGCGTCGACGCGCTCCTGCCGCAGGAAGGCGGCGACGCGCTCCACCGGCTCCGGCCAGGGCTCCACGCGCGGAGCGTAACCCGACGCGCCGGCCGAGCGGCGCCGGCGGCGAGCGGGGCTCCTAGGCCTCCGCGAGCGGCCGCAGCTCGATCACGCGCGCGTCGTCGAAGCCCTCGGCGCGGATCCGCTCGACGAGCTCCGGCGGCGGCGGCGAGTCCACGGTCAGCGCCATCAGGGCCTTGCCGCCGCGGCGCGTGCGGGACACGGTCATGTTCGCGATGTTCACGCCCGCCTCGCCGAAGAGGGTGCCGACGCGGCCGATCACGCCCGGCACGTCGTCGTAGCGGAAGAGCACGAACAGCGGCGCCAGCTCGAGCTCGAGGTCGAAGCCGAGCGCGTGCACGAGCCACTGCCGGTGCTCGCGTCCGATCGTGGTGCCCGCCACCTGCACGCGCCGCTCGCCGGAGCGGATCTCGACCCGGACGAGGTTCGTGTAGTCGCGGGCGGAGCTGGAGCGCTCCTCGCGCACCTCGATGCCGCGCTCGACGGCGATCAGCGGCGCGTTCACGTAGTTCACCGGGCGGTCGGCGCGGCCCTGGAAGATGCCGTTCAGCGCGGCCACGGTGAGCAGCCGCGTGTCGTAGTCGGCGAGACCGCCGTAGGCGGTGAGCACGATCTCGTCCGCCAGCCCGTCCGCGAGGTCGATCGCCAACCGGCCGAGTTTGGCGGCGAGCGGGACGTACGGGCCCAGCACCTCGAGGTCCTCCGCCCCGATCGCGGGGATGTTGACCGCGTTCGTGACGAGCCCGCCCTCGAGCGCGGCCGCCACCTGCTCGGCCACGATCACGCCGGCCCGGTCCTGCGCCTCGCCGGTCGAGGCGGCGAGGTGGGGCGTGACGACGACGTTGTCCAGCTCGAGCAGGGGGCCCGAGTACGGCTCGGTCGAGAAGACGTCGAGCGCGGCGCCGGCGACCTTCCCGGAGCGGAGCGCCTCGAGCAGGGCCTCCTCGTCGACGAGCGCGCCGCGGGCGGCGTTCACGAGCCGGACGCCGTCTCGCATCGCGGCGAACGCGGCGGCGTCGAGCGAGCCGCGCGTCTCGGGCGTGAGCGGCAGGTGCAACGTCAGGAAGTCCGCCGCGGCGTACACCTGCTCGGGGGTCTCGACCCGCTCGGCTCCCAGCTCGCGGAAGCGGTCGACCGCCACGTACGGGTCGTAGGCGACGACGCGCATGCCGAGGCCGAGCGCCCGGCGCGCGACCTGCTGGCCGATCCGGCCGAAGCCGAGCACGCCGAGCGTCTTGCCCGCGAGCTCGACGCCGCCGTAGGCGTGGCGCTCCCAGCGGCCCTGCTTGAGCGCCGCGTGCGCCTGCGGGATGTTGCGGGCGAGCGCGACGAGGAGGCCGATCGTGTGCTCGGCGGCGGAGACGACCGTCGACTCCGGCGCGTTGGCGACGATGATCCCGCGCCGCGTCGCCGCCTCGACGTCCACGTTGTCGACGCCGACGCCGGCGCGGCCGATCACCTTCAGCCGCTGCGCCCGCTCGATCAGGTCGGCGGTGAGCTTCGTCGCCGAGCGGACGACGATCGCGTCGTAGCGGTCGATGATGTCCGCGAGCTCGCTCTCGCCGTCGAGGTCGACCTCGAAGCGGGCTCGCAGGAGGTCGACGCCGGCGTCGGCGATCGCCTCCCTGACCAGGACCTTCGCCGTCACCTCAGGAGACGGGCGCGGCCTGGAACGCCTCGAGCGCGGCGGTCACCGCGACGCCCCGCTCGACGTCGGCGCCGAGGTCGGCGAGCGCGAGCTCGACGGCGGCGAGCGCGGTCGCGATGTCGAAGACGTCGAACCAGCCGATGTGGCCGATGCGGAAGATCTTGCCCTTGAGCGGGCCCTGGCCGTTCGCGATCGTGATGCCGAAGCGGTCGCGCAGCGCCTTGACGACGTCGCCCGCGTCGATCCCCTCCGGGGCCCGGATCGCCGTCACCACCGCGCTGCGATCCTCGTCGGGGGAGAACAGCTCGAGCCCCATCGCCTTCGCGCCGGCGCGGCAGGCCCGGCCGAGGCGGACGTGGCGGTCGAACGCCGCCTCCAGCCCTTCCTCGAGCAGGAGCCCGAGCGCGACGTCGAGGCCGGCGACCAGCGAGACGGGCGGGGTGAACGGCGCGTCGAGCTTGCGCTGCGCCTTCCGCGTCCGCTCCCAGTCGAAGTAGAAGCGCGGCGAGGAGCCCGCGGCGGCGAGCGCCGCCTCCGAGACCGCGACGAGGCCGAGGCCGGGCGGCGTCATCAGCGCCTTCTGCGAGCCGGAGACGACGACGTCGAGACCCCAGGCGTCCGTCTCGCAGGGGACGGCGCCGAGGCTCGAGACCGCATCCACGACGACGAGCGCGCCGGCCTCGCGGGCGGCGGCGGCGAGCGTCTTCACGTCCGCGACGACCCCCGTCGACGTCTCGGAGTGGACGACCCAGACGGCCTTCGCCTCGCGCTCGGCGAGGCGAGCGCGGACGTCCTCGGGGTCGGGCGTCTCGCCCCACTCGTAACGGAGCACGTCGACCTCGGCGCCGTACGCGGCGGTCATCGCCGCCCAGCGCTCGCCGAAGTTCCCGGCGGTGACGACGAGGTGCGGCTCTCCCGGCGAGACGAGGTTCGCCACCGCCGACTCGAACGCCCCGGTGCCCGAGGCGGTGAAGAGGAGGACGTCGCTCTCCGTCCGGCAGACCTCGCGCAGCCGCGCCAGCGTCCGCGCGTAGATGGGCTGGAAGTCGGCGCTGCGATGGTGGACGACGGGCGCTGCGAGCGCGGCGAGCACCTGCGGAGGCACCGGCGTCGGGCCGGGCGTGAACAGGTACTGCTTCTCGGGCATCGGCCCCAGCGTAGTCCCTGCGGCGGTGGCGGCGCGCGCAGTCGCGCGGTTTTCGC
>JADGHP010000106.1 GCA_019683855.1 Thermoleophilia bacterium | reverse complement strand
TGGAGGCGGCGGGAATCGAACCCGCGTCCGCAGCCGCACCGGCTGAGCGTCTACAAGCGTAGGCTGCCCTTTCGCTTCGCCCGCCGGCCGGGGTGCAGCCGCCCTCCCGACGGGCTAGCCATCCTTCGCTGTCGCGCTCCGGGCGATTGGCTCTCCCTCGGCGCCGAGCCCGTTCGTTGGCGCCGGCTCCGGGCCACGGGCCGAGCCCGGAGGGGCGTCGCCGTACTAGGTCGCTACCTAGGCGGCGAGTGCGAGATCACGAGAATCCGCACTTGCGTTGGTGCCGGTTGATTAACGAGGCCTACCGGCGACCTCGGCTTGCAGCTCATCCGGATGGATCGACCACGTCGAAACCAGGTCGCCCCCGTATGTCGTACGCCCATTGTAGCCGGGGTCGGCGCGCGCATCGCCGCGCGACGCCCCATTCTTAGCCGCCGCTCACCGGCCGCCTCTACGGTGGGGACATGAACATGCACCATCCCTTCGACGATCCCCGCGGCGGCTTCCTCGTCAGCCATCACGGCGGCCCGGGCGCGCTCGACTGGACGATCTTCGCGCTCCAGCTCGTGCTCGTCCTCGGGGTGGCTTGGCTCGCTGCGTCGACCCTCGCCGGCGTGCTCGCCAGACGCCGCTCCCCCGCTTCCGCCGGCGCCGACACGGCCGCGACCGCCGACCCGCTCGAGATGCTGCGGATGCGCTACGCGCGCGGCGAGATCGGGCGCGACGAGTACCTGCAGGCGCGAGCCGACCTCGGCGGCGCCCACGACGAGACGGCGGGCTGACCCGCGCCGCGCCCCTCACCGCGCCGCCGCCTCGGCGACCGCCCGCCGAACGAGCACCTGCGCGAGGTGGCGCCGGTACTCGGCGCTCCCGTTCGTGTCGCTCGGAGGCTCGGTCCCCTCGGCGGCGAGCGCGCCCGGGTCCTCGCCCGCCGCCCAAGCGGCCTCCGCGGCCACGGCCCGGAGCGGCGTCGCGCCCATGTTGACGAGTGCGATCGCGGGCTCGGCGACGCCGCCGTCCGACCGGCGGGCGAGCGCCGCCACACCGACGGTCGCCCAGTCCTGCGCCCGCCGCCGGAACTTCAGGTAGCTCCAGACGTGGTCGCCGGTCAGCTTCGGCACGCGCACCTCGGTCACCATCTCCCGCTGCCCGACCGCGGTCTGGAAGGGGCCGAGGAAGAAGTCGCGGGCGGCGACGGTGCGGACGCCGTCGGGACCGGCGACGTCCACCTCGCCGTCGAGCGCGAGCAGCACCGCGGGCAGGTCGGAGGCGGGGTCGCCGTGCGCGAGCGAGCCGCCGATCGTGCCGCGGTGGCGCACCTGCGGGTCGCCGACGAGCCCCGCCGCGCGGGAGACGAGCGGATTGTGCTCTTGGAGGAGCGGCGAGCGCGCGAGGTCGTGGTGGCGCGTCAGCGCGCCGATCGCGATCGCCGCGCCCGCGTCGCGGACGTACGCGAGCCCCTCGATCCGGCCGACGTCGACGAGGAGCGACGGGCGCACGGCGCGCAGGCGCAGAAGCGGCAGGAGCGAGTGGCCGCCGGCGAGGAGCTTCGCGTCCTCGCGCTCGGCGAGCAGGGAGAGCGCGTGCTCGACGGACTCCGCCCGCTCGTAGTCGAACGGCGCCGGGATCATCTCCTCGCCTCCCGCAGCGCCCGCCACACCCGCTCGGGCGTGGCCGGCATGTCGAGATCGGTCACGCCGTCCGCGGCGAGCGCGTCGGCGATCGCGTTCATCACCGCGGCGGGGGCCGCGATCGCGCCCGTCTCCCCCACTCCCTTCACGCCGAGCGGGTTGGTCGGGCTCGGCGTCTCCAGCCGGTCGAGCTCGAAGCGCGGCAGCTCCGCCGCGGAAGGGACGAGGTAGGTGGCCATGTTCGCCGTCAGCAGGTTGCCGGCGTCGTCGTAGACCGCCTCCTCGTAGAGGGCCTGCGCGACGCCCTGAGCGAGGCCGCCGTGCACCTGCCCGTCGACGATCGTCGGGTTGACGACCACGCCCACGTCGTCGACGGCCACGTAGCGCTCGAGCTCGACCGCGCCCGTCTCGGTGTCGACCTCGACGATCGCGGCGTGCGCGCCGGCCGGCCAGGAGAAGTTCGGCGGGTCGTAGACGTAGGAGGCCTCGAGGCCCGGCTCCATCCCCTCGGGGAGGTCGTGGGCCGTCCAGGCGGAGAGCGCGAGCTCCTTCAGCGTCAGCGAGCCGTCCGGGCCGGCGAAGCGGCCGCGCACGTACTCGATCTCCGACTCGTCCACGCCGAGCCGGTACGCCGCCAGCGTGCGCGCCTTCTCGACGATCCGCTCGGCCGCGTAGTAGAGCGCGACGCCGCCCACCGCGAGGCTGCGACTGCCATAGGTGTCCATCCCGAGCGGCGCGACCGCGGTGTCGCCGTGGAGCACCTCGATCTCGTCCAGCTCGTAGCCGAGCCGGTCGGCGACGATCTGCGCCCACGCGGTCTCGTGCCCCTGCCCGTGCGGCGAGGTTCCGGTGACGACCTGCACCGTGCCCGTCGGCAGGCAGCGGATCGTCGCCGTGTCCCAGCCGCCGGCGCCGTAGCGGCTCGCGCCCAGGATCCGGGACGGCGCGAGCCCGCACATCTCGACGTAGGTCGAGAAGCCGATCCCGAGCCGCTTCGGGTCGCCGGCCTCGCGGCGCGCCTCCTGGCGACCCCGGAAGGCGGGCAGATCGACGTGCTCGAGCAGCCGGTCGAGCAGCGCCTCGTAGTCGCCGGAGTCGATCGTCAGACCGGAGGCGATCGTGGCCGGGAACTCGCGGATGAAGTTCAGGCGCCGGATCTCGACCGGGTCCTTGCCGACCGCGCGGGCGAGCGCGTCGACCGCGCGCTCGATCGCGTACGTCGCCTCCGGCCGCCCTGCGCCGCGGTAGGCGTCGGTGGGGACGGTGTTCGTGAACACGCCGTCGCAGCGGAAGCTGTATCCCTGGACGTCGTAGGCGCCGGCATAGAGCCTCGCGCCGAGCAGCGGGATCCCGGGGGTCACGAGCTGGAGGTAGGCGCCCATCGAAGCGAGAAGGCGCACCCGGACGGCCGTGATCCGCCCCTCGGCGGTCGCCGCGAGCTCGATCTCCTGGATCTGGTCGCGGCCGTGGATCGTCGAGAGATAGCCCTCGCTGCGTGTCTCCGTCCAGCGCACCGGGCGGCCCAGCCGGCGCGCGACCGCGAGCGCGAGCGCCTCCTCCGCGTAGACGTCGAGCTTCGAGCCGAAGCCGCCGCCGACGTCCGGCGCCACCACGCGCAGCTTCGCCTCGGGGATGCCGAGGACGCCGCTCAGAGTGAGGCGCAGGATGTGCGGCACCTGCGTGGTCGACCAGATCGTGTACTCGCCGGTCGCCGGCACCGTCTGCACGAAGACCGCGCGCGGCTCCATCGCGTTCGGCACGAGCCGGTTCTGGCGGTAGCGCTGCGAGACGGTGACCGCCGCCTCCGCGAACAGCCGGTCGACCTCGCCGGCCTCGAGGCTCCACGTGTAGCAGCGGTTCGTGCCGAGCTCGTCGTGGACGAGCGGCGCCCCGTCGGCGAGCGCGGCCTCCGGGTCGACCACCGCGGGCAGCGGCTCGTACTCGACCTCGACGAGCTCGGCCGCGTCCTCGGCGGCCGCGCGGCTCGTCGCCGCCACCACCGCCACCGCGTCGCCCGCGTAGCGGGCCTTGTCGACCGCGAGCGGCTTGTGCTCGGGCGCGCGCGTGTCCTCCGTGGGAAGCCAGGCGCACGGGAGCGACCCCGCCCACTCCTCGGCGAGGTCGGCCCCGCTCCAGGCGGCGACCACCCCCGCGTGCGCGAGAGCCGGCGCCACGTCGACCTCGACGATGCGCGCGTGCGCGTACGGGCTGCGGACGACACCGAGGTACACGGTGCCGGGGACGTGCATGTCGTCCACCCACAGCGCCTGTCCCTGGAGGAGCTTGCCGTCCTCCTTGCGCTGGACGGGCGCCCCGATGATCCGGCCGAGGGCGACCTCCGTCTGCGCGCTCACGACGCCACCGCCTGGATCGCGTCGACGATGTTCTGGTAGCCGGTGCAGCGGCAGAGGTTGCCCTCGAGCGCCTGCCTGATCTCGGCCTCGCTCGGGCTCGGGTTCTCGGCGAGCAGACTCGCCGCCGCGAGCAGCATCCCGCTCGTGCAGTAGCCGCACTGGAGCGCGTGGTGCTCGTGGAAGCTCTGCTGGAGCGGATGGAGCTCGCCGTCGCGCGCCAGCCCCTCCACCGTCGTGATCTCGTGCCCGTCGGCCTGGACGCCGAGCACGGTGCACGACTTGACGGACTCGCCGTCGAGCAGCACCGTGCACGCTCCGCACGACGAGGTGTCGCAGCCGACGACGGTGCCGGTGAGGCCGAGCCGCTCGCGGAGCACGTAGACGAGGAGCTCCCGCGGCTCGAGCTCGAGCTCGTGACGCACGCCGTTCACGGTGAGGGACACGTCTCTCACGAGCCCCCTTTCTCGCGTGCCCGGCGGCTCCGGCGCCGCCGGAGTGAGCCGAGCATACCGCCGCGCACCCGCCCGCGCCAACGGCCGCCCCGGCTCCGCGCGGCTGCGATTCAGGCCGCCGGAGCAGCGGGTCGCCGGCGCCGTGACGGTCCGGCCTAGCGGCGCAGCGACTTCAGCTCGCGCTCGATCTGGCGACGCAGGTCGCGCTCCGCGATGTCGCGCCGCTTGTCGCGGAGCTCCTTGCCGCGGGCAACGGCGAGCTCGACCTTGACGCGGCCGCCCTTGAAGTAGAGCCGGGTCGGCACCACGGTGAAGCCCCGCTCGCGCACGGTGGCGCCGAGCTTGTCGATCTCGCGCCGGTGCAGGAGCAGCTTGCGCGGCCGGTCGGGGTCGTGGTTCGCGCGGTTCCCCTCGGCGTACTCGGGCACGTGCAGGCCGACGAGCCACGCCTCGCCGTCGCGCACCTCCGCGTACGCCTGCCGGAGCGTCGCCTTGCCGTTGCGCAGGGACTTCACCTCGGTGCCGGTGAGCGCGATGCCCGCCTCGTAGCGGTCGCCGAGGTGGTAGTCGTGCCGCGCGCGGCGGTTGTCGACGATCAGCCTCTCTCCCGCCTGCTTCGCCATCCGGCCAAGTGTAGGGCCGCGGCCCAGACGCCTCGCCGCGCGCGACGGGCCCGAGCGGCCGGCGGCGCGGTTCGACGTTGCCGGCGCGGGTACGTGCGCGGCGTCCGATCCCGACCGGAGAGGGGAGCCATGAGGATCCGCGTCAAGCGCGGCCGCTGACGCGGAGGCCGCCCGCGCTCAGCGCCGCCCGGCCCGGTAGCCGCGGGCCATGAAGCAGCGGTCGCAGAGCGTCGCCCACGGCGCCGTCCGGGCGCCGCACGCGCGGCAGCGGCCGATGGTGGGGTCGTCGATCTCGGCGCGCAGCTGCTGCACGACGCGTCGCGACGCCGCCTCCTCCAGCGCCGCGGCGCGCTCGATCGTGACGCCCGCGACGCCCGGGTACTGGAGCGCGAACCAGCGCAGGATCGACGCCTCGCGCGCCGCCTG
This sequence comes from Thermoleophilia bacterium, assembly GCA_019683855.1. Lineage (GTDB taxonomy): Bacteria > Actinomycetota > Thermoleophilia > Gaiellales > Gaiellaceae > Palsa-739. The sequence goes on along the minus strand of JADGHP010000106.1, from coordinate 280 downwards.
CTCCGCCTCCTCGAGACCGGCCGCCTCCAGCCGGCGCGGGTCGAGCAGCCAGTCGATCACCGTGCGCTGCGGCCGGTCGCCGGCGAGCGCGCACGCGAGCGTCCCGAGCAGCGGCAGCAGATCCTCGTCGGCGGGCGCCTGCATCAGCCGCCAGACGTCCGCCAGCTCGAGTCGGCGCCGGCAGTGGCGGAGCGCGTCCCGCACCGCGTCGAGCCGGGCGAGCAGCGGCTGGATCGACTCCACGGTCAGCCAGCCGTCGTCCGCGAAGAAGCGGAACGCC
>JADGHP010000105.1 GCA_019683855.1 Thermoleophilia bacterium | reverse complement strand
CGCGGCCGACCGCAGCTCGGGCGGAAGCTGCTCGGGAACCGGGTCGAGGCCGACGACGAGCTGGCTGCGCTTGCGCTCGACCGCCGCCGCGAGCCGGTCGGCGAATGGCGCGACGGCACCGCCCCGCACCGCGCCGGCTCCGGCGTGCACGCCCTGCGCCATCGCCTCCTAGGCTAGCGAGCCCGGCGTCGCCGGGCTCGCTACGCGCATCCTCGGAGGAGACGTGCTGCGCTTCGGCTACTGCTTGACGGCCGACTTGAGACCGCTGCCGGCCGAGAACTTCGGGACGCGTGCCGCAGGGATGTGAACCTTCTCGCCCGGGTTGCGCGGGTTGACCCCCGTCCGCGCGGCGCGCCTTTGTGTCGAGAACTTGCCGAACCCCGTGAAGGTCACCTCGCCGCCGTTGCGCAGCGTGTCGGTGACGGTGTCGAGGAACGCCTCGACGGCCTTGCCGGCGTCGCGGTTCGTCAGCTGCGCGCGCCTGGCCACCTCGGCAACGAACTCCTGCTTCGTCACTGCCTCTCCTCCTGTCATAGGTCGCTTGCGGAGCCGGAACGACCCTACCAGGGTCGCGTTTCCCGCTCAACCATGCGGTCTTGCGGGAGTTTTCTCCTCCTCTCGGAGCTCTCCTGCCCGATAGAGCGGCCGCAACCGCACCGCGCGGCGCGCGAGAGCGTCCGCGCCGCCCTCCTCGCGGTCGACGACGCAGACCGCCGTGTCGACGACGAGGCCGGCCTCGCGCAGCGCCGCGACCGACTCGAGCAGCGCCCCGCCGGTGGTGACGACGTCCTCGACGACGCACACGCGCTCCCCCGGCTCGAACGGGCCCTCGAGCCGTCTCGCCGTCCCGTACTCCTTCGCCTCCTTGCGGACGATGAGGAACGGCAGCCCACTCGCGAGCGACGCGGCGGCCGCGAGCGCGACTGCCCCCAGCTCCGGTGCGGCGAGGCGGACGGCGTCGGGGGCGTGCTCCCGCACCGCGGCGGCGATGCGCTCGCCGAGCGGCCCGAGGAGGTCCGGCCGCGTCTCGAAGCGGTACTTGTCCAGGTAGTAGCGCGAGCGCTTGCCGGAGCGCAGCACGAAGTCGCCCTCGAGATAGGCGGCCTCGACGAGCGCCCGGCGGAGGTCGTCGCGCGTCACCGGCGCGCCGCGGCCAGCATCTCGCGTGCCACGGGCAGGAGGCGCTCCGCCTCGGGGGAGCCCTCGACGAACGAGACCATCGAGCCGTCGTCGAAGTAGACGTCGAGGCGATCGCCCCGGCGGGCGGCCGAGCGGCGGTAGAGGGCCGCTCCGGCGAGGACGCCGGTGAGGAAGCCGGCGACGGCGAGCAGCTTACGCCTCAGCGTCGCCCTCCTCCTGCGCCGCGGCCGACGCACCGCGGCGCTTCGGCTTCTTCGGCTCGGGCGCCGGCTCGCTCGGCTCCTCCGCGGCCGCCCCGCGCAGGCAGCTCTTCAGGTCGTAGAAGACGAGGCCCACGGTCGGCTGCGGCGCGGTGGTCGCCACGATGCCGCGGTCGCCGTCGCGGACGACGAAGACGCTCCCCTCGGGAGTCGACGCCTCGATCTGGACGACGGCGCCGTCCTCGCTGCGGAAGCGGGAGGCGCCCTCGAGCAGCTCGAGCGCGCCGCGCACGAGCGCCGCCGTCGCCTCCTCCCGGGCGAGCGTCGAGCCCTGCACCGCGCCGTCCCCGCGGAAGAGGACGGCCGCCTCGATCTGCGACGAGATCTCGGTCAGGTCGGCGAGTGCCTGTGCCGCGTCCATCGCGCCCCGGAGGCTAGCAGGGTGCAGACTCTCGTCCGTGCGCACCCGCAGGAGGGAGCTGGTGCAGAAGTTCTTCGCCGATCGGGGCACCCACCTCGCTGCGATGGTCGCCTACTTCGCGCTTGTCTCGTTCGTGCCGCTCGTCTTCCTCGCCCTCGCGCTGCTGGGGCTGGCGCACCGCGCCGACGCGTCCGACTTCTTCGTCCGGGAGCTCGAGCGCGCCTTCCCCGGCAGCTCGCTCGAGAGCATCCTCTCGCTCGTCCACAGGGTGCAGGACAACGCGACCGCGCTCGGGATCATCGGCGGCGTCGGCCTGCTGTGGTCGTCGCTGTCGCTCTTCAGCGCGCTCGAGTCGGCGCTCAACATCGTCTACGACCGGCCGAACCGCCGCTTCCTGCGCGGGAAGGGGATCGCCGCGACGATGATGGTCGGGTCGATCGTGACCCTGTTCGTGAGCCTCGTGGTCGGCGCGATCGGCGTCGAGGCGCTGCGCCACTATGCGCCCTCGGTCGCCTCCAGCGCGGCGATCGCGTACCTGCTCTCGATCGCCGCCTCGCTCCTCGGCGTCTTCCTCTTCCTGCTCGCGGTGTACCGGCTGCTGCCGAACGCGGCGGTCTCGCTGCGGGACGCGCTGCCGGGCGCGGTCGCGGCCGCGGTGCTGCTCGAGGCGTCCTTCCAGGTGCTCCCGGTCTTCGTCCGCTTCGCGGACGTGAACGTGACGCTGCGCGTCCTCGGCGGCCCCGCGATCCTGCTGCTCTGGCTCTACGTGATGGCGAACGTGATCGTCTTCTGCGCCGAGCTGAACTGGTGGTGGGCCGAGCGGAGGCGCGAACCGGCGTAGCCGCGTCTACCGAGCCGGCGCCGACCCGGCGCGACTGACGGAGACGATCGACCCGTCCTTGCGCAGGAACACGAGCCACGTGCGCGCCCGGTTGCCGTGGCTCCACGACTCCGTGAAGGTGACGACGACGCGGTTCGGGTCGAGGGAAACGTCCGTGGAGCAGGTGGCGGCCACGCGGCGCCGAAGCTCCGGGTCGCGGGCGGTGCAGGGCACGCTGCCGGGCCGGTGCGGGAAGCGCTTCGCCCACGCCCGACCCTTGGCGGTGCGCGTGAAGAAGCGGTCGAGGGCGCGCTGCCCGTCCCGCGCGGAGGCGGAGCCGCCGCAGCCGGCGAGCGCGAAGGCGAGCGCCGCCGCCGCGGCCGCCTTAGTCCCGAACCGCATCGAGGGCCTCCAGCAGCGCCCGGGCGGCGCGGGCGCGGTGAGAGCGGCGGGACTTCCACCCCTCCCCGAGCTCGGCGACGGTGCGCTCCTCGCCGTCGGGGATGAAGACTGGGTCGTAGCCGAAACCCTCGCTGCCGCGGGGCTCGCTCGCGATGCGGCCGGTGAGGACGCCGGTGCCGCGCAGCGTGCGTCCGTCCGGGACGGGCGCGATCGCGACCAGCTCCGACACGTAGCGGGCGCCGCGCCGCGCCTCGGGGACGCCCGCGAGCTCGGCGAGGAGCTTCGCGATCGCGGGCGCGCCCTCCGGCGCGTAGCGCGCCGAGTAGACACCGGGGCGGCCGCCGAGCGCCTCGACCTCGAGCCCGGAGTCCTCCGCGAGCACCCAGGCGTCGCCGGAGGCGACGGCGCGGCCGAAGGCCGCCTTGGCCGCGGCGTTCTCGTAGTAGGTGGCGCCCGTCTCGGGCGGGTAGTCGTCGCGGTCGAGCGGCTCGATCGTCCACCCGGGGAGGAGTCGCTCCAGCTCGCGCGCCTTGTGCGGGTTGCGGGAGCAGAGCACGGCCCTCACTCCATCCATCGCACCTCGAGCACGCCGTCGACCTCCGCCACGGCGGCGACGACCGCGGGCGCCGCGTCCGGCGCAAGCTCCACGTCGACGGCCACCGAGCGCCGATCGCCCTCCTGCGCCACGTCGAGGGAGACGACGCGAGCTCCCTTCTCCTCGATCGCCTCGATCACCTGCGCCGGGCTGCGACCGGCCGGAATCTCGACGAGCAGGCGCCCGAGCGGCGGGCGGAACCGCGCGAGGACCCGGAAGGCGACGACGCGCAGCGGCCCGAGCGAGAGCAGCGCACCGGCGGTCGCGATCACCGCCGCCTCCCAGTACCCCGCGCCGGAGGCCATCCCCACCGCCGCGACGAGCCAGAGCGACGCGGCCGTCGTCAGCCCGCGCACCGACAGCCCCTGCCGGATGATCGCCCCCGCGCCGAGGAAGCCGATGCCGCTCACGATCTGCGCCGCGATCCGCGTCGGATCGGCGCGCACGAGGCTGCCGCCGTGGACGAGGAAGTCGCGGAACCCGTACGCGGAGACGAGCGTGAAGAGCGCCGAGCCGACCGCGACGACGAGATGGGTGCGGAGGCCCGCGCCGCGCTCGCGCAGCTCCCGCTCGAGCCCGATCGCACCGCCGAGCACGGCGGCGACAGCGAGCCGCAGGAGCACCTCCGGCCAGCCGAGGCTCGGGATGGCGACGCTAAGAGAGCTCACGAGCGACGGCCTCGGCCTGGTGGGAGCCGATCTCGGCGATCCCGGCCGCGGCGAGCTCGAGCAGCTCGTCGAGCGTCTCGCGCGCGAACGGGTCGCGCTCGGCGGTGGCCTGCACCTCGATCAGCCGGCCGTCGCCGGTCATCACGACGTTCATGTCCGTATCGGCTGTGGAGTCCTCGTCGTAGTTCAGGTCGAGCAGCGGCACCCCGCCGACGACGCCCACCGAGACGGCGGCGACCGAGCCGCGGAAGGCGCGCGAGAGCCCGAAGCGCTCGAGCGCACGCATCCCGGCGACGTACGCGCCGCAGATCGCCGCGCAGCGGGTGCCGCCGTCGGCCTGCAGCACGTCGCAGTCGAGCCATATCGTCCGCTCGCCGAGCGCCTCGAGGTCCGCCACCGCCCGCACCGCGCGCCCGATCAGGCGCTGGATCTCGACCGTGCGGCCCTGCTGGCGGCCGCGCGAGGCCTCGCGCTCGACGCGATCGCCGGTCGAGGCGGGCAGGAGCGAGTACTCGGCGGTGATCCACCCCCGACCGCTGCCCCGCAGCCAGCGCGGCACCTCCTCCTGGATCATCGCGGTGCAGAGCACCTTCGTCTTGCCCTGCGTGATCAGCGCGGAGCCGTGCGGGTTCTCGAGGTAGTCGACCTCGATCGAGAGCGGCCGGAGCTGGTCGGGCCGGCGGCCGTCGCCGCGCACGGTCACGCGAGCGCCTCCTCGAGCCGCGCGACCGTGACGCGCTCGACCTCGCCGATCGGGAGCTGGAGGAAGCGGCGCCCCATCTCGCGGAACGCAACCGGGTCGCCGGTGGTGAGGAACCGGTAGCGGCCCTCGCGGGCGCGGTCGTTCTCGATCCCCTTGCGCGCCAGCGTCTCCGCCACCTCGCGGGCCGTCTCCTCCGCGGAGAAGACGAGGGTCACGCCGCGACCGAGCACGCGCTGGAAGATCGGCCTGATCAGCGGGTAGTGGGTGCAGCCCAGGATCACCGTGTCCACCTCCGCCGCCCTGAGCGGCGCCGCGTACTCCCGCACCGCCTCCTCGGTCTCCTCTGCGTACGGGTCGTCGCTCTCGATCAGCGGCACGAGGCGCGGGCAGGCGACCGGGTGGAAGGAGACGCCGGCGTCGAGAGCGCGCACGAGCTGCGCGTAGCGGCCGGAGTCGACGGTGCCCTGCGTCGCGAGCAGCCCGATGCGGCGGTTCCGGGTCGCTTGCACGGCGGCGCGCGCCTCGGGGGCGATGACGCCGATCACCGGCACCGCGAGCTCCCCCTGGAGCTGCGGCAGCGCCGCGGAGGTGGCGGTGTTGCAGGCGACGACGATCAGCTTCACGTCCTGGGCCTCGAGGAAGAGCCCGATCTCGCGCGCGAACCGGCGCACCTCCTCGAGCGGGCGCGGGCCGTAGGGGAGCCGGGCGTGGTCGCCGAGGTAGACGAAGTCCTCGTGCGGCATCGTGACGAGGCACTCGTGGAGGACGGTGAGGCCCCCGACACCGGAGTCGAAGACGCCGACGGGCCGTGGGTCCATGCAGCGATCTTAGTG
>JADGHP010000104.1 GCA_019683855.1 Thermoleophilia bacterium | reverse complement strand
GCGGTCGCGCGGGTAGAGGTCGAAGACGATCGCCTCGCCGGGCGCGATCGGGCCGGAGCCCGTCTCGTGGCCGATCGCCGTCTGCGCGCCGTGCGAGACGATGAACTCCTCGGCCGCGGCGCCGTGCGCGGAGAAGACGCGCTCCACCTCGACCCTGATCCGCTCGCACGTGAGCGGCTCGCCGTCCAGCATGAGCACGCGTCCGCTCGCGTCCGCGGAACGGAGCAGCTCGCGCGCGACGTCGAGCGCCGCCTCGCACGCGCGTTGCGCGCGGCGGAGCCCTTCGATCTCGGTCGCGTTCTTGCTGCGGCGTCGCGCCTCGAACAGCTCGCGGTCGACGCTCACCTCGACGCCGTGCGCGCGCAGGTGGTCCGCCAGCTCGAGCGGGAACCCGGGCGGCACGACGGCGCGTTCGATCTCGAGCCGCGCGCAGGCGCGCGTGTAGATCTCCAGCTCGGCCTGAGCGAGCGGCGTGCCGGCGGCGAGCAGCTCGTCCATACCGAGCTGCTCCGGCGGGATCGTCTCGATCCCCGGGTCGGCGGCGGCGATGCGCGGCACTTCGAACGCGGTGACGACGGCTGCGCGACGCCCGTCGACCTCGACGTAGAGGAACGGGTCCGGGACAGCGACCGGAACCGCGTGACGCATGTCGGGCGAGCGGAGCGAATCGGCGTAGATGAGGACGGCGTCCACGGTCGCGATCGTACGCGGTCGGCGCCCCTCGACCGCGATGAGCCGTCGGTCGGCCGGATGCCTGCGGGTAGGCTCGCGGCTATGGCCATCCTGCGGCCGGAGGAGGAGGCGCGAGCACGCGAGCTGCTCTCGGCGCTCGAGCGACCGGTCGAGCTGCTCGTCGCGCTCGGGCGAGAGGAGACGCCCCTCCCGGGCGCACGGGACGTCGACTTCGGAGCGGAGACGCTGCGCGTCGCGGAGGGTCTCGCCGAGCTCTCGGAGCGGGTGACGGTCCGCGTCGAGCACGAGCCGGAGGGGTTTCCCCGCTTCCCGTCGGTCGCGATCCGGCCGGAGGGTCGCGACGCCGGTGTCCGCTTCGACGGCCTCCCGTGGGGCTACGAGATCGGATCGCTGATCGGCGGCGTCCTCGAGGCCGGGCGGCGCGACTCCTCGCTGCGACCCGAGTCGCTCGAGGCGCTCGCCGCGCTCGACCGCGAGCTCGCGATCGACGTCTTCGTCACCCCGACCTGACCGCACTGCCCGCCGGCCGTGCTGCTGGCGATGAAGTGCGCCTTCGCCTCGCCGCACGTCAGGGCGACCGCGATCGAGGCGAACGCGTTCCCGCGCCTGGCCGAAGAGATGGAGGTGTGGGCGGTGCCGCGTATCGTCGTCGACGGCGTGCCGCAGTGGGACGGCGCGGCGCCGGAACCCGTGTTCGTCGCGCGCGTGCTCGGAGCGTCGTTCGGATAGGCCTGCGCGGGAGGCGTAGGCCGCGCCGGCCGGGGTAGATTCAGGAGCGTGGAGCCGCTCGAGCGAGCACGGGACGTCTGCGCCCGCTGGGAGGAGGAGCTGCGCCACGAGCTGCCGCCCGACGTCGAGATCTTCGACGCGCACACGCACCTCGGCAACGACGTCGACGGCACGGTCGGTCGCTACGAGGAGCTGATCGCGCTCATGGACCGCTACGGCGTCTCGCGGGCGTTCACGTTCTGCCTCGACGAGCGCGACCGGAGCCCGGGCTTCCGCGCCGGCAACGACCGCACGCTCGAGCACGCCGCGCGCTCCGGGGGGCGCCTCATCCCGTTCGTGCGGCTCGCGCTCGACGAGGAGCCGCTCGAGGAGGCGCGCCGCTGCCTCGACCTCGGCGCACGCGGGATCAAGCTGCACCCGCGCGCGCAGAAGTTCCTGCTCGACGACGAGCGGCTGGCGCCGATCTTCGCGCTCGCCGCGGAGCGCGGCGTGCCGATCCTCATCCACGGCGGCCGCGGCCTGCCGCCGATCGCGGCGGAGCTCGAGCACCTCGTCGACTCGCACCCGGGGACGCAGCTCGTCATCGCCCACGCGGGGATCGCCGACCTCGCCAACCTCGCCCACCGCTTCGCCGGGAAGAAGGGCGTCTTCTTCGACACCTCGGTCTGGAGCGCGGTCGACCTGCTCGGCCTTCTGCGACTCGTCCCGCCGGAGCAGGTCGTCTACGCCTCCGACTACCCCTACGGCCAGCAGCCCGGGTCGCTTTTGCTCTCGCTGCGCGCGGCGCGCGTCGCCGGCTTCGACGAGCGGCAGATCCGCGACCTGCTCGCCGGCAACGCGAACCGGATCGCGAACGGCGAGCCGCCGCTCGAGCCCTCCCGGCCGCGCGGCCACGAGCTCCTGGCGCAGCCGCTCGCGCACGCCCGCATCCACCAGTACCTGTCGATGGCGATGCCGCTGCTCTTCGTGCGCCAGCCGGACGCCTTCGGCGCGCTCGGGCTGGCGCTGAACGCGTGCGAGGAGCCGAACGGGCGCCGGGAGGAGCTCGACCGGATCCGCGAGCTGCTCCTCGTCGCGCGCGACCTCTGGCGGACGCTGCCCGAGGCGGAGGACGATACGGAGCGGCGTGTCGTCGCCCGAACCGCGGTACGGCTGATCCAGATGGCCGACACGCTGGCGGTGACCGCCGATGCCTGAGCTGCGCCTGCGCGTGAACGGCGAGGAGCACGTCGCGGACGTGCCCGTCGGGACGAGCCTCGCCCAGGTCCTGCGGGAGCGGCTCGGGTTGACGGGCACGAAGATCGCCTGCAACGAGGGGCACTGCGGCGCCTGCACCGTGCAGCTCGACGGCGTTCCCACGCTCTCCTGCATCACGCTCGCGCACGCGGTCGAGGGCGAGGTGACGACGATCGAGGGGCTGCGCGACCACCCGCTCGTGCAGGCGTTCGTCCGCGCCGACGCCGTCCAGTGCGGCTTCTGCACGCCGGGCCAGATCGTCTCGGCCGCGGCTCTCGTTGCCGCGAACCCGTCGCCGACGCGCGAGGAGATCCGCCACCGCATGGCGGGGAACATCTGCCGCTGCGGCACCTACCCGAGGATCGAGGAGGCGATTCTGACGTGGCGCGACTGATCCGCACCGAGAAGTGCGCTCCCCCCGAGGAGGACCCATGGCGAGGCTGATCCGCACCGAGAAGGAGGTCGAGGGCCGCTTCGAGGAGGTATGGCTCGCGGTCGAGGAGGACCCGCTGACGCAGTGGCCGGCGGGTCCGCGCGACGTCGTCGGCAGGCCGGCGGTGCGGAAGACGGGGCCGGAGCGGGCGCGCGGCGAGGCGCGCTACACCGCCGATCTGCGCCTGCCGGGGATGTTGCACGCGGCCCTGCTCCGCTCGCCGCACGCGCACGCCCGCGTCCGGCGGATCGACCTCGCTCCCGCGCTCGCCCTGCCGGGAGTGCGGGCGGCCCTCGGGCCGGGCGAGGCGCCGGGGCTCGACGAAGAGGCCGGCTTCGCGGGGGCGCCCGTCGCCGCGGTGGCTGCGGACAGCCTCGCGCAGGCGCGTGCCGCGCTCGAGGCGATCGACGTGGAGTGGGAGGTGCTCGAGGCGGTGCTCGACCCGGAGGAGGCGGTGGCGCGCGGCCTCCTCCTCGGCGAGCCGCGACGGTACGAGCGCGGCGACTTCGAGCGGGCGCTCGCGGAGGCCGACGTGATCGTCGAGGCCACCTACCGCACGCAGACGGTTCTCCACAACGCGCTCGAGACGCACCAGGCGGTGTGCGAGTGGGTCGGCGACACGCTCGTCGTCTACATCTCGACGCAGTACCTCTGGGGCGTGCGCGAGGAGGTCGCGGAGGCGTTCGGCCTGCCCCGCGACAAGGTGCGCGTCGTCTGCGAGTACATGGGCGGCGGCTTCGGCGCGAAGAACGGCGCCGGCGAGTACGCCTTCGTGGCCGCCGAGCTGGCGCGGCGGACGGGGCGGCCGGTGCGGTGCGCCCTGACGCGGCGCGAGGAGAACGTCGCGGCGGGCAACCGCAACGCGACGATCCAGAAACTCGTGGTCGGCGCCCGCAGCGACGGGACGATCGTCGCGCTCGGCGGGGAGTTCGTGAACGCCGTCGGGTGGTCCGGCTGGTCGTCCTCCACCGAGGGGCCGATGAAGATGCTGTACGCCTGCGACAACGTCCGCACGGTCACGTACGGCGCGAGGATCAACACGCCGCCGATGAAGGCGTTCCGCGCACCCGGCTTCGTGGAGGGGACGTTCGGGCTCGAGTGCCTCATCGACGAGCTCGCTGCCCGCCTCGACATCGATCCGCTCGAGCTGCGGCGGCGCAACGACGCGCACACGAACGACGGCGTCCCGTTCTCGTCGAAGAACCTCGCGGAGTGCTACCGCCTCGCGGAGAAGCACTGGGAGCGGCGACACGAGGTGCGCGCCCGCTCCGACGCGACGTGGAGGTACGGCGTCGGGATGGCGAGCCAGATCTGGTACGGCGGCGGCGGCCCGCCCTCGTACGCCTGGGCGCGCGTCGGCTCGGACGGCCGCGCGACGATCGTCACCGCGATGCAGGACATCGGCACCGGGACGCGCACGGCGATGGCGCAGATCGCGGCGGAGGAGCTCGGCTTCCCGCTCGACCGCGTCGACGTCGCGCTCGGCGACACGGCTCGCGGACCCTACGCGTCCATCTCGGCCGGGTCGTCGACGGTGCCGTCGATGGGCCCCGCGGTGCGGGCCGCGGCCGCCGACGCGAAGCGGCAGATCCTCGAGCTCGCGGCCCAGCGCTACGGCCTCGAGGAGCGAGCGCTCGACGTGCGGGACGGGATGGTCGTCTCCGCGGACGGCGGCCTCTCCGTGGCCGTCGAGGAGGTCGTCGGGCTGCTCGAGTCGGGGCAGATCCTCGGCAAGGGCGCCCGCGGCCCGAACCCGGCCGGCATGAGCGTGCTCACGTTCGGCGTCCAGGTGGCCGAGGTCGCGGTCGACGTCGAGACCGGGGAGGTGCGCGTCCTGCGCGTGGCGGCGATCCACGACGTGGGGCGGATCGTGAACCCGCTCGGCGCCCGCAGCCAGGTCGAGGGCGGGATCATCCAGGGCGTCGGCCACACGCTCTCCGAGCAGCGGCTGCTCGACCCCGAGACGGGGCAGGTGCTGACGAGGACGCTCGACGCGTACCGGATGCCGACGATCGCCGACGTCCCCGAGATCGTCTGCGAGTTCGTCGACCGGCCCGACGAGCACCTGACGAACCTCGGCTCGAAGGGACTCGGCGAGCCGCCGATCGTGCCCGTCGCCGCGGCGATCGCGAACGCGATCCGCGACGCGACGGGCGCGGAGGTGCGCGAGCTGCCGATCACGCGCGAGGAGATGCTCCGCGCGCTGGCGGCCGCGAGGGAGAGGGAGCGGCGTGGAGCTCCAGCGGCCGTCTAGCCTCGCGGAAGCCGGGGAGGGCCTCTTCCTCCACGGCGGAACGGAGGTCGTCCCGCTGCTCCGGGACGGGATCCTGCGCGCGGACCGGCTGGTGGACGTGCGCGGCATCGTGCCGGCCGGCGTCCGCGGCTCCGTCATCGGCGCCGGCACGTCGCTCGCCGAGCTCGAGAGCGCGTCGGGGATTCCCGACGCGCTGCGCGAGGCGTGCCGGCTCGCGGCGTCGCCCCAGCTTCGGAACATGGGCTCGATCGGCGGGAACCTGCTCCAGTCGACGCGCTGCTGGTACTGGCGGCTGCGCTACCCGTGCCGCCTCCACGGCGGCGACCGCTGCCACGCCCGCGACGGCGAGCACCGCGAGCACGCGATCTTCGCCAACGACTTCTGCGCCTCCGCGCACCCCTCCGACGTGGCGGCCGCCCTCGTCGCCCTGGGCGCGCGCCTGCGCAC
>JADGHP010000103.1 GCA_019683855.1 Thermoleophilia bacterium | reverse complement strand
GCGGCCGCGACGCCGCCCGCGACTCCGAGCGGGCCGCCGGCTCTCAGACCTCGAGCCGCTCGAGCGCGGGGCGCGGGTCGACGATGTGGCGGCGGAACTTCAGCTCCGCCTCCTCGAGCCCGGCCGCGACGCCGACGAGCTGAGCGAGGTGGAGGATCGGCATCCCGAACTTCCGCCCCGTCGCCGCCTCGAGCTTCTGCTGCCACGCGTCGAGCGAGAGGTGGCAGAGCGGGCACGGCGTCACCATCACGTCGGCGCCCGCCTCCAGCGCCTGCTCGATCGGCTGGATCATCTCGCCGAGCGCCGTCTCCTCGCGCGCCTGGATGATCGGGAAGCCGCAGCACTTGATCTTCGCCGGGTAGTCGATCGCCTCGCCGCCGCACGCCTCGATGATCCGCTCAAGCGACCAGGGCCGGTCGGGATCCTCGAAGCCCATGATCTTGGAGGGGCGCAGGATCTGGCAGCCGTAGAACGGCGCCACCTTCAGACCTTTGAGCCCCTTGTGCGCGGCCTGCCGCAGCCGCTCGTAGCCCTCGCCCTCGGCGATCTCCCACAGGAAGTGCCGCACCTCGACGGCGCCGCTGTACGCCGGCACGCCCACCGCCTCGAGGTTCTCGTTGACGCGGGCACGCAGCTCGGCGTCGCCGCGGAGCATGTGGTTCGCCTGGCGGAGGTTGAGCGTGCAGACGTTGCAGACCGTCATCAGCGTGTCGCAGCCGCTCGCCTCGGCGTAGGCGAGGATGCGCGCGTTCAGGTGCACGTAGTAGTCGGGCTCGGCCTCGTGGATGTCGCCGGCGCCGCAGCAGGTGACGGACTCGAGCTCGACGAGCTCCAGCCCCACCTTCGGCGCGAGGGCCTGCGTCGCCGAGTCCAGCTCCTTCGCGGACAGCGACGCGAGGCAGCCCTTGTAGTACGCGACGCGCCTCGTCGCGACGTCCTCGACCGTGCTCACGCTGCTCCCTCCGTCTCGTCGCCGGGCAGGTACGGGCGCGGCGCCGCTCCCGGCCGCGCGTAGATCTCCTCGAGCGTCTCGCCCGCGTGCCCGTGCGCGAGACGCTCGAGCGCGCGCTCGCCCTGCACGTGCCCGAGCGCGCCCTGGCGATCCTGCATCCGCACGAGCTTGCGCAGGTTGCGCGCCTCGCGGACGTCCTTGGCCACGTGCGGCGGGAACGGCGGCGGCACCTTCCCGTGCCGGGCGAGACTCAGCGCGAAGCGCATCTGCTTGATCGAGGCGACGACGCCCTGCGTCTTGGGGACGAGCTCCGTCTCGCGCAGCCAGCCCGTCGTCTCGGCGGAGCGGATGAACCACTTGGCGTGCCTCGCGCCCATGTCGCGGTCGATGCCGAGCCGCACCGACTCGGCGCCGAGCTTCGCGATCGCGTCGCGCGGGTCGACGCCCTTGGGGCAGCGCTCGTTGCAGAAGTAGCAGCGCGTGCACTCCCAGATCCCGTGCTCGGAGTTGTAGGCCTCGAGCCGCTCGACGGTGGCGGCGTCGCGCGGGTCGCCGACGAAGCGCATCCCCTTGGCGAGCGCCTGCGGCCCGAGGAACTCCGGGTTCGACTCCATCGCGTTGCACTCGGACACGCAGCAGCCGCAGTTGATGCAGAGCGACTCCTTGTGGATGACGTTCATCTGCTCCTGCGAGATCCGGTACTCGCGGCCGTCCTCGGGCTGCTCGTAGCCGGGCTCGAGGTAGGGCTTGATGGCGCGGAACTTGTCCCAGAAGGGCTGCATGTCGACGACGAGGTCCTTGACGACCGGCAGGTTCCCCATCGCCGAGATGACCGGGACGCGGCCAGCCTGGGCGATCTCGTACATGCGCGTCTTGCACGCGAGCACCGCGGCGCCGTCCATGCGCATGCCGCAGGAGCCGCAGATCATCATCCGGCAGCTCTTGCGGTAGGCGAGCGTGCCGTCGTAGCGGTCCTTGATCAGGTCGAGGCAGTCGAGCAGCGTCGCCTCCTCGGGCGCGTCCACCTCGTACTCCTTCAGCGCCCGCTCGCCGGTCGACGAGTCGTAGCGCCAGATCTTTAGCGCGACCTGCACTCGCTCCTCCTAGTACTTCCGCTCCTGCGGCTCCCACTTCGTCATCCGCACGGGCGCGGTCGACAGCTCCACCTCGCCGTCGCGCCAGCGCGTGATCGAGTGGTGCAGGAAGTTCTCGTCGTCGCGGTTCGGGTAGTCGTAGGGACGCGAGTGGGCGCCGCGGCTCTCCTTGCGCGCGAGACCGGCCGTGACCATGCACAGCGCCGTGTCGAGCATGTTCCCGAGCTCGATCGCCTGCGTCAGGTCGCTGTTGAAGACGTGGCCCTTGTCCTCGACGTAGACGTTGCGGTAGCGCTCGCGGAGGCCCTGGATGATCTCGATCTGCCGCGCCATCCCCTCCTCGCGCCGGAAGACGCCGAAGTTCTCGAGCATCGACTGGCCGAGCTCCTCGCGCAGCTTCCACGGCCGCTCGCCCTCCTCCCGCGAGAGCAGCTCGCGCAGCTCCCGCTCCGCGTCGCGCTCCGCCGACTCGGGCACCTCGACCGTGGTGTGCGAGAGCGCCCACTCGGCCGCGGCGCGCCCGGCGCGACGGCCGAAGGTGATCGTCTCCATCAGCGAGTTGCCGCCCAGGCGGTTGGCGCCGTGGATGGAGACGCAGGCGCACTCGCCGGCGGCGTAGAGGCCGTCGAGCTCGGTCGCGCCGTCGCTGTCGGTGGCGATGCCGCCCATGTGGTAGTGGGCGCCGGGACGCACCGGGATCGGGTCGTAGATGGGGTCGACGCCGGCGAACGTCATCGCCAGCTCGCGGGAGCCGGGCAGCCGCTCGAGGATCCGCTCCGCGCCCAGGTGGCGCAGGTCGAGGAAGACCGAGCCGTTGACGCCGCGCCCCTCGTCGATCTCGGTCTGCTCGGAGCGCGAGACCACATCGCGCGAGGCGAGCTCGAGCGCGTTTGGCGCGTACCGCTTCATGAAGCGCTCGCCGTCCTTGTTGATCAGGTAGCCGCCCTCGCCGCGGCAGCCCTCCGTGATCAGCACGCCCGACGGGTACAGCGTCGTCGGGTGGAACTGCATGAACTCCATGTCCTTCAGCGGCAGGCCGGCGTGCAGCGCCATCGCCATCCCGTCGCCGGTGCAGGCGTACGCGTTCGTCGTCGCCCGATACTGCCGGCCCGCCCCGCCCGTCGCCATGACGATCGTCTTGCCGCCGAGCGTCTTCAGCCCGCCGCGGAGCAGATCCCAGCAGATGACGCCCTGGCAGCGCCCGTCGTTCACGACGAGCTGCCAGGCGAAGAACTCCTCGTAGACCGTGATCTCGCGCTTGCAGACCTGTTCCCAGAGCACCTGGATCAGGACGTGGCCGGTGATGTCGGCCGCGTAGACGGTGCGCGGCGAGCCCGCGGCGCCGAACGGGCGCTGCGCGAGCTTGCCGTCCGCGCGCCGCGAGAAGACGGCGCCCCAGTGCTCGAGCTGGATGATGTCGCCGGGCGCCTCGGCGCAGAAGATCTCGATCGAGTCCTGGTCGCCGAGGTAGTCGGAGCCCTTGACGGTGTCGAAGGCGTGGATCTCGGGGCTGTCCTCGGCCGCGTTGCCGAGCGCCGCATTGATGCCGCCCTCCGCCGCGCCCGAGTGCGAGCGCGTCGGGTGCAGCTTCGAGATCATCGCCACGTCCGCGCCGGCGTCGTGGGCCTCGATGGCGGCGCGCATCCCGGCGCACCCTGCGCCGACGACGAGAACGTCGTGCTTTGCGATCACGAAGAGTGAACCTAGCGCAAGCGGGCGGCCTGCTGCGTCGGTACCGGCCCGCAGTCTCGTCGCGGAGAGCTACTCGACGCGGGCGGCGGCGGCGCCGGCCGGCATCGCCTCCGCTTCGAGCGGCGCGGACTCGGTGCGGACGACGACGGCGACGCAGGCGAGCACGAGCACCGCGCCGACGGCGATCGTCCACGTCAGCGACTCGTGCAGGACGAGCGCGCCGAGCGCGATCGCGACGACGGGATTGACGTAGGCGTACGTCGCCACCGTCCCCAGCGGCGCGTTGTCGAGCAGCCAGACGTACGCGGTGTAGCCGACGATCGAGCCGAAGGTGACGAGGTAGATCCAGCCGAAGGCGGAGCGCGCCGACATCGCGGCGAGGTGCGGGTGCGTGGAGAGGGCGCCGATCGGGAGCAGGATCGCGCCGCCTACGAGCATCTCGATCGAGGTGGCGGCGAACGCGTCACGCGGCATCGGCAGCCGGCTCGAGAGGAACGACCCGACCGCCCACATGAGCGACGAGGCGACGACGAGCAGGAGCGCCCACAGCGGCGCCCCGCCGGTCGGGCGCACGAGCAACGCCAGCCCGGCGAAGCCGACGAGCACGCCGGCGAGCGCGGCGCGCGGCGGCCGGTCTCCCGTCCCCGTCCGCAGCAGGACGACCCACAGCGGTACCGAGCCGATGATCAGCGCCGACAGGCCGGTCGCGACGTGCCGCTCGGCGACGAAGAGCACCGCGTTCGCGCCCGGCAGCAGCGCCCCGACGAGCGCAGCCGACGCCAGCTCGGTCGCTCGCACCCGCAGGACGGCCGCGCCGCGACGCCACACCGTGAAGCCGGTCATCAGCAACCCGGCGGCGAGAAACCGCGTCCCGACCGCGAAGAGCGGCGGGATCGTCTCGCCCGCGAGCTCGATGCCGAGGTACGTCGAGCCCCAGATCACGTACACGGTCGCGAGCGCGACCCACACCCGCGTCCTGTGGCTCACACTCGTACACTGCCCGTTCCGGTGCAGGCTGCGCCGGCCGAGCGTCGAAGAGAGGACGACGTGCAGGCGCGCGCCGCAGCGGAGCGGTTCCTCTCCTCGCCCTCTCTCGCCGAGGCGACCCGGCGCGCGTATCGGGTGGACGTCGAGGAGTTCTGCCGCTGGCTCGAGGCGCGCGAGACGCCGCTCGAGGCGGTGGACGTGCGGACGCTGGCGGACTACGTCGCGCACCTCGGCGCCGCGCGGCCCGGCCGTCGTCCCGGCCGCCTCGCCCCCGCGACGGTCGCGCGGAAGCTCGCGGCGGTACGGGCCTTCCTCCGGCACGCGCTCGGGCCGGCGCGGGTGCCGGACGCCCCGCTCGCCCCGCGCCGCGGCCGCCGGCTCCCGGACGCGCCGCGGAAGGAGGAGGTGGAGGGACTGCTCGAGCGACTCGAGGGCGAGGGCCCGATCGCCGTGCGGAACCGGGCGCTCGTCGAGCTCGTCTACTCCGCGGGCCTGCGCAGCGCCGAGGCGGTCGGGCTCGACCTCGGCGACGTCGACTTCGAGCGGGAGCTCGTCCACGTCCGGCGCGGCAAGGGCGACAAGGAGCGGGTGGTGCCGCTCGGCGAGGAGGCGGCCCACTGGCTGGCGCGCTACCTGCGGGAGGCGCGTCCGGCGCTGGCGCGGGGAGCGAACGACGCGCTCTTCCTGTCGGTGCGCGGCCGCCGGCTGGACACGAGCGCGCTGCGCCGGCTTGTGCCGCACCCGCACCGGTTGCGGCACGCGTTCGCGACGCACCTGCTCGAGGGCGGCGCCGACCTGCGCACGATCCAGGAGCTGCTCGGCCACAGCTCGCTGTCGACGACGCAGGTGTACAGCCACGTGGACGCAAGACGCCTGCGTCGCGTCTACGACCGAGCGCATCCCCGCTCCTGACCGGCCGCGCGGCCCGTCGCGACGCCGTACGAGCCTCGTGACACCGTGTTACAAGAGGGGAAGCGGCGCGCGGCTACGCGGGAGGCGAGGCGCGGTCGCGAAGGCGGGGTCGGCGACCCTCGACGTGGCGTTCGAGGAGCGCGATCGGCGGACGGACGCGGAA
>JADGHP010000102.1 GCA_019683855.1 Thermoleophilia bacterium | reverse complement strand
GGAGCTGCGGACCGCCGAGCAGCAGAAGGTCGAGATCATGCGGGCGATCGCCCGCGACGCGCGCCTGATCGTCATGGACGAGCCCACGGCCGCGTTGACGCGCGCCGAGAGCCGGCGCCTGCTCGAGATCATCCGGCAGCTCGCGGCCGCCGGGACGAGCGTCCTGCTCATCTCGCACTACCTCGACGAGGTGCTGGCCGTGTGCGACACCGTCACGGTGATGCGCAACGGTCGCATCGTGCGGACCGCTCCGGCGGCGAACGAGACCGAGCAGAGCCTCGTCAACGCGATGGTCGGCCGCGACGTGTCGCTCGAGTATCCGCCGAAGACCCCTCCGCCGCCGGACGCGCCCACGGTGCTCGAGGTGCGGGGGCTGTCGCGGCGAGGGGCGATCGAGGACGTCTCGCTCTCGATCCGCGCCGGCGAGATCGTCGGCCTCGCGGGGCTCGTCGGCAGCGGGCGCACCGAGGTGGCGCGGGCCATCTTCGGCGCCGATCCGGTTGAGGGCGGCGAGATCCTCCTCGACGGCAAGCCGGTGCGCGTGCGCGGCCCGCGCGGCGCGTCGCGGCTCGGCATCGCGCTGCTGCCCGAGAGCCGCAAGGAGCAGGGCCTCGTGATGATGCGGTCGGTGCGCGAGAACGTGACGCTCTCCACCCTGCCCGAGTTCGCCGCCGCCGGGCTCGTCAGCCGGCGACGCGAGCGGGCGCGTACCCAGGAGCTCGGTCGCGACCTCGCGATCCGCGCCTCGTCCGTGGACGCTCCGGTCTCGACGCTGTCCGGCGGCAACCAGCAGAAGGTGCTGTTCGCGAAGTGGCTCGTCCGGCCGCCGCGGGTCCTGATCGCCGACGAGCCCACCCGGGGGGTGGACGTGGGCGCGAAGCGGCAGATCCACGAGCTGATCCGGGAGCTGGCCGCGCGCGGGATGGCCGTGCTCCTCATCTCGTCGGAGCTCGAGGAGGTGCTCGGACTCTCGCACCGCGTGCTCGTGATGCGGCGCGGGCGCATCGCGGCGAGCTACTCGAGCGAGGAGGCGACCATGGAGAGAGTCATGGCTGCGGCGTTCGCGACCGAGCGGGCGGAGGTCACGACGTGAGCGTCGACCAGGTCTCGGCCGTCGGCTCCTGGTCGCGCGGCCGCGCGCTCGTGCGCCGGGTGAACGTGCGCGACTACGGGATCGTCGTCGCCTTCGGGGCGCTGTTCATCGCCCTCACGTTCCTGTCGAGCAACTTCCTCACCCAGCAGAACCTCGCGAACATCCTCGACCAGTGGGCGGCGCTCGGCCTGCTCGCGGTCGGCGAGACGATCTGCATCGTCGCCGGCGTCTTCGACCTCTCGACCGGCGCGATGGTCAGCGTCAGCGGCGTCGTCGCCTGCAAGGTCGCGCTCAGCTCCTCGCCGGCCGTCGGGCTCGCCGCCGGGGCGCTGACGGGGCTCGGGCTCGGGATCGCGAACGGCGTGGTGATCCACCTGACGCGGATCAACTCCTTCATCGGGACGCTCGCGACGAGCATCGTCTTCGCCGGAGCCGCGATCCTCGTCACCGGCGGCAACATCGTCACCGTCGAGGACACCGCGTTCGGGGTGATCGGGCAGCAGGCGGGCGCCGGCGTGAAGTACACGGGCTGGGCGTTCATCGGCTTCACGATCCTCGCGTCGCTGCTCCTGTCGCGCACGATCTTCGGTCGCTACGTCTACGCGGTCGGCGGCAACGCCGAGGCGGCGCGCCTGTCGGGGATCCGGGTCGACCTCGTTCGCGGAGCGTGCTTCGCCATCTCGGGGCTCGCCGCCGGGCTCGCCGGGATGCTGCTCGCCTCGCGCACCCAGTCGGCCCAGGCGAACCTCGGCGCGGGGATGGAGCTGACAGCGATCTCCGCGGCCGTCGTCGGCGGCACGAGCATCTTCGGAGGGGACGGCGCGGTCTGGCGCGGGTTCCTCGGGATCATGCTGCTCGCGATCATCGGCAACGGCTTCAACCTGCTCGACGTGAACACGACCTACCAGCAGATCGTCTACGGCGGCCTGATCCTCATCGCCGTCGCCGCCGACCAGCTCCTGCGGAGGCGGGCGTGAGCGCGCAGCCCGTGATCCGCGCCGCCACCGACGTCGGCGGCACGTTCACCGACCTCGTCTACTTCGCGACCGACCCCGCCACCGGCGCGCAGGAGATCGTGACGGCGAAGGCCGACACCACCCCTCCGGACTTCGAGCGGGGCGTGCTGGACGTGATCGCGAAGACGGGGGTGCCGCTGGAGGAGATCGTCCACCTCGCCCACGGCACGACGGTCGTGATCAACGCGCTCACCGAGCGGAAGGGCGTGGTGACGGGCCTGATCACGACCGAGGGCTTCCGCGACGTGCTCGAGATCGCCCGCGGCAACCGCCCCGACTTCTTCAACCTCCACTACGTGAAGCCGGCCCCGTTCGTGCCGCGGCGATTGCGGCGGGAGGTGCCCGGTCGCCTGACGCAGGACGGACGCGAGCGGCAGCCGCTCGACCTGGGCGTCCTCGAGGAGATCGTCGACGACTTCCGCGCCGAGGGGGTCGAGGCGATCGCCATCTGCCTGCTGCACTCGTACGCGGATCCGCGGCACGAGCTGGCGGTGCTCGAGCGCGTGCGCGAGCTCTGGCCCGAGGTCTCGGTGGTCGCGTCGCACCAGATCACGCGCGAGTGGCGGGAGTACGAGCGGACGAGCACCGCCGTCCTCTCGGCGTACGTCCAGCCGGTGGCGGAGCGCTACCTCACGCGTCTCGCGCACGGGCTTCGCGAGCGCGGCTTCGGCGGCCAGCTCTACATCATGCAGTCGAACTGCGGCGTCGACTCCGTCGACAAGACGAGGGAGGTCCCGATCACGATGGTCGAGTCGGGGCCGGCGAGCGGCTTCTGGGGCGCCGCGGAGCTCGGCCGGCTGATCGGCGAGCCGAACGTCCTCGCGCTCGACATCGGCGGCACCACGGCGAAGTGCTCGCTCGTCGAGGGCGGTCACGTCAAGATCGTCTCCGACTACTGGATCGAGCGGAGCCGCCGCTCGGCCGGCTATCCGATCATGGTCCCGGTCGTCGACCTCGTCGAGATCGGCAACGGCGGCGGCTCGATCGCCTGGGTGGACGACTTCGCGAAGCTGCACGTCGGCCCACGCTCGGCCGGCGCCGTCCCGGGCCCGGCGGCCTACGGGCGGGGCGGCACGGAGGCGACGACGACCGACGCGAACCTCGCCCTCGGGAGGATCAACCCGGACTACTTCTGCGGCGGCGAGATCCGCGCCGACATGGACGCCGTCGAGCGCGCCCTCGCCGCGGTCGCGAGCAAGCTCGGGGTCGACGTCGACGAGGCCGCGCGGGGGATCGTCCGGATCGCGAACAACAACATGATCAACGCGCTGAAGCTCGTCTCGCTCAACCGCGGCTACGACCCGCGCGACTTCACGCTCGTCGCGTTCGGCGGCGGCGGCGGGATGCACGCCGTCGAGCTCGCCGCCGAGCTCGGCATCCGCAAGGTCGTCGTGCCGCGCGCGGCGGAGGTCTTCTCCGCCTGGGGGATGCTGATGAGCGACCTGCGGCGGGACTACTTCGTCACCCGGCTGCTCGGCCTGACCGCGGAGAACGCGGATCGGCTCGGCGCGCTCCTCGACGAGGTCACCGGCGCCGCGCTCGAGCAGTTCGCGCGCGAGGGGCTGCCGCGCGAGCGCGTCCGCTTCCTCCGCTACGGGAAGCTCCGCTACGAGAACCAGGAGCACGGCGTCGAGGTGCCGCTGCCGGAGGGGACGATCGACGCGGCCGCCGTGGACGCGATCGCGCAGCGGTTCCACGACTCCTACGAGCGGGAGTACACGTACCGACTCGACGCTCCGATCGAGCTCGTCGGCGCGCACGTGGTCGCGATCGCCGAGGTCGGCAAGCTCTCCCCCGCGCCGTTGCCGCGCACCGGGAGGCGGCTGGAGGAGACGCTGAAGGGCAGACGGTTGGTCGACTACGCGACCGACGGCGTGCACGAGGCGCGGGTCTTCGTCGGCGAGCTGCTCGAGCCGGGGATGGGCTTCGCCGGGCCGGCGATCGTCGAGACGAAGGGGACGACGGTGGTCGTGCACCCCGGGGACGAGCTGGTCGTGGACGAGTACGGGAACCTGGTCATCAGCATCACCCCCGACGACGAGGACGGGAGCCAGTGACGGCGACACGTATCGAACCGGTCGCGGATCCGATCACGCTCGAGATCATCCAGAGCTCGCTGCAAGCGGCGAGCGACGAGATGTTCGCGGCGTTCCGCAAGACCGCGATGAGCGCGATCATCTACGAGGTGCTCGACATGGGCACCGCGATCACCGACGCCGAGGGCAACCTCGCGTCGTCGGGCGCGGGCATTCCAGCCTTCGTCGGCGTGCTCGACAAGGCGGTGAAGCGCATCCTCGAGCTGCACGACCGCGACGAGATCCGGCCGGGCGACGTGTTCGTCACCAACGATCCGTTCTACGGCGGCGTCACCCATCTGAACGACGTCGTGCTGGCGCTGCCCGTGTTCGCCGGCGACACGCTCGTCGCCTGGACGGCGAACATCGCGCACTGGAACGACGTCGGCGGCATGGTGCCTGGCTCGATCTCGAACGAGGCGCGGGAGATCTACCAGGAGGGGCTGCGTCTCCCAGCGGTGAAGCTCGTCTCCGAGGGGACGCCGATCCGGTCGGTGATGGAGATCATGAAGGCGAACAGCCGGCTGCCGGACTTCCTCCAGGGCGACATGTGGGCGGGGATCGCGGCGGCTCGCGTCGGCGAGCGGCGCATCCTCGATCTCGTCCGCAAGTACGGGCTCGACACGTTCACCACCGCGCTGCGCACCTTCATGGAGTACGGCGAGCAGGTCGCGCGGCGCGCGCTCGCGGATCTGCCCAAGGGCTCCTTCACGCTCGCCGAGGAGCAGGACAGCGGCGCGCTCTACACGGTGACGGTCGAGATCACCGACGACGAGTTCGTCGTCGATCTGCGGGACAACCCCGACCAGGATCCCGGCCCGAACAACGCGTCCCGCGACGGCTCGATGATCGCCGCCCAGATGATCTTCATGAACATCACCGGCGCGCACAGCCAGGCGAACGCGGGTCACTTCCGGCCGCTCAAGCTCCTGACCCGCCCCGGCTCGGTGTTCGACCCGAGCCCGGGAGCCGCCTTCGCCACCTACTACGAGGTCGAGATCCGGCTCTACGACCTGATCTGGCGCTGTCTCGCCCCGCACCTTGGGGACAAGCTGCCGGCCGGAAGCTTCGGCTCGATCTGCGGCACGTTCATCGGGGGCCCGCACCCGGACACCGGCCGCCACTTCACGATCGTCGAGCCGCAGGTGGGCGGCTGGGGGGCGTCGGCGTTCCGCGACGGCAACAGCGCGATCTTCAGCGGCTTCCATGGCGACACGTTCAACTGCCCCGCGGAGGTGGCGGAGGCGCGCTACGGCCTCTACGTCGATCGGCTGGCGCTGAACGACGAGCCTGGCGGCGAGGGGGAGTTCCGGGGCGGCAAGGGGATCGTGCTCGAGTACCGGGTGCGGTCGAACGGCTGCTTCTTCACCTGCGCGTACACGCGCAACAAGCACAAGCCGTGGCCGTTGCACGGCGGTCGCGAGGGGTCGGCGAACTACGCGCAGGTGATCCGCACGGACGGCACGGTGGAGGAGTACGCGGTCGTGACGGCGCTCCCGGTGAACGAGGGCGACGTGATCCGGATCCGCACCGCGAACGGAGCCGGGTACGGCGATCCCCGCCGCAGGGCCCGCGAGCTCGTGCTCGAGGACCTGCGCAACGGCTTCGTCACCGAGGAGGTGGCGCGCGCCGT
>JADGHP010000101.1 GCA_019683855.1 Thermoleophilia bacterium | reverse complement strand
ATGAGCGCGCAGGCGCAGCGGATCCTGCTCGTCGACGACGACCCCGGCGTCCGCGACGTCGTCGCGTTCACCCTGCGCCGCGAAGGATTCGAGGTGGACGAGGAGCGGGACGGGCCGGCCGCGCTCGAGGCGGGACGGAGCGGCCGCTACGCGCTCGTGATCCTCGACGTGATGCTGCCCGGCATGTCCGGCACCGAGGTCTGCAAGGCGCTGCGCGCCGAGAGCGACGTGCCGATCCTGATGCTGACCGCGCGCGACGCGGAGCGAGACCGCGTGCTCGGGCTCGAGCTGGGCGCGGACGACTACGTGACGAAGCCGTTCTCGAGCGCGGAGCTCGTCAGCCGCGTGCGCGCGATCCTGCGCCGGCGCGAGCTCGACCGCGCGAACGGCGGCTCGACGGTGCGCCGGATCGGCGGCCTCAACATCGACCTCGGCCGCCACGAGGTGCTCGTGGACGGGCAGCGCGTCCACCTCACCCTCTCGGAGTTCAAGGTGCTGGCGCTGCTGGCGGAGCAGCCGGGCTCCGTCGTCTCCCGCCGCACGCTGATGCAGCACCTGTGGGCGAGCGAGCACGTCGGGGACGAGCACGCCTGCGAGGTGCACGTCTCGAACCTGCGCCGGAAGATCGAGCGCGACCCGACCCGTCCCGAGCGGCTCGTGACCGTCCGCGGCATGGGCTACAAGCTCGTGCCGGCGTGACCGCCTCGCGGCGCCTCGACTCGCCGCCGGCGCGTCAGGCGCGGAGCACCGCGCGGCGCGGCCCGGCGAGGAAGCCCGCCTCGAGCAGGAGCGGCATGACGAGCGTGTCGGCGACCGGCTCGCCGTCGAAGCGCTCGACCGCGAGCCGCCGGGCGCGTCCGGCCGAGCCGGGGCGGCTCCGCTTCACGAAGGCGACGAGCGCCGCGAGCGCCGGGCGCAGCCACTCGGGATCCGGGTCGCGGAGCGGGATGAGCGAGCGGCCGCCGCGCTCGACGTAGAGCGCCGCCTCGCCGCCGAGGAGGACGACGTGGGCGCCGGCGACGCGAGCCGCCCGCGCGCCCGCCCGCCGCGGCCACGGCAGCGCCGCCCCGTACGGCTGCGCCGGGTCGGCGGCGGCGAGCACGAGCGCCTCCGGCTCCTCCCCGTCTCGCGGTCGCAGCTCGCGCAGCCGCTCGACCGCGCCGGCGAGCGCGAACTGCGCCCCGCCGAGCCCCTCGACGAAGTAGCCGCGACGGCAGGTGCCGAGCGTCTCGAGCGCACGCAGCTCCGCGTACACGGCGCCGTAGCCGCCGGGGACCCCCTCGCCGCGGACGGAGTCGCGCGTGACGATGCCCTGCCGCTCGAGGAGCAGCTCCGCGAGCGCCCGCCGATCCGGCTCACCGGCCGCGAACAGGCCGGCGGCGAGCGACCACCGGCCCTGGGTGGGCGTCGTCCGCGCCGCGCGGGCGCGCGAGAAGCGGCGTACCCGCCGCTCCGGCCGCGGCGCCTGGTAGCGCCGCTCGGCGCGCAGCGGCGCCCACGCGTCGTTCGTCGCCTCGCCCGCCCATACGAGATCCCAGAGCGCCGGGAGCGCGGCCGCCTCGTCGAGGCCGGTCGCCGCCAGCAGGTCCGGCCAGAAGAGCGCGCCGCGCGCGAGCGCCGCGCGAATCGCGTCGTGCGCCTCCCCCTCGGGCGCGGGCGCGGCGGGAGGCGCCCCGAGCAGCGCCGCGTCCTCGCGGAAGAAGACGGCGACCCGGTCGAGCCCCGCCCCGACCCAGACGAGCTCGCCCGACGCGCAGAGCTGGTCGAGCTGCTCGGGCCGGTAGTCCGGCACCCGGCGCGGGAGCACCTCCGACTCCCAGAGCGAGACCGGCAGCGCGAGCCCCTGCAGCGGCACGAGCGCCTCGCGCAGCGAGGCACGACGGTCGATCCCGTGCCAGCTCGGAAGGAAGCGCCCGAGCGTCGCCTGCTCGACGGGCTCGACCTCGCGGCGGAGCGCGGCGAGCGAGGCGCGCCGCAGGCGGCGCAGCACCTCCGGGTCGCACCACTCGCGCTCCGTCCCGTCGGGCCGCAGCTCGCCGCGGACGAGCCGCTCGGCGCGCTCGAGCTCCCGCAGCACCGGCTCCACGTCGAGCCCGAACCACGCGCTCGCCTCCGCGGTCGTGAACGGCCCGCGCCCGCGCGCGAAGCGCGCGACGAGCGACTCGAGCGCGTCCGGGACCGGCTCGAGGAACGCCTCGGGCAGCCCGGGGGGCGGCATGACCCCGAGCGCGTCGCGGTAGCGGCCCGCGTCCTCGGCCGCGGCCAGCCGCTCCTCGCCGGCGACGCGGATCCGGATCGCGCGCCGCTCCGCCTCGAGGATGGCGGCGTGCGCCTCGTCGAACTCGCCGGGGCGCAGGTCGCCGCGCAGCCGCAGCACGTCGTGCAGGTGGTCGGGGTCGCGCGGGAACGGGCGCAGGCTCTTCTCGACCTCCTCGACCGCGTCGCGGTCGAGGAGGTTCCTGAGCTCCTCCTGGCCGAGCAGCTCCCGCAGCAGATCGCGGTCGAGCGAGAGCGCCTGCGCACGCCGCTCCGCGGGCGGCGTGTCGTCCTCGTACATGTACGTGGCGACGTAGTCGAAGAGGAGCGAGGCGGCGAACGGCGACGCGGAGGCGGTCTCGACGTCGACGAGGTCGATCTCGCGGGCGCGGATCGCCTGCAGCAGCCGCTTCAGGGCGGGCAGGTCGAACACGTCCTGGAGGCACTCGCGGTAGGTCTCGAGGACGATCGGGAAGCTCGGGAACGCGCGCACGACCTGGAGCAAGCTCTGCGCCTTGAGCCGCTGCTGCCAGAGCGGCGTCCGCTCGCCCGGGCGGCGACGAGGGAGCAGGAGCGCGCGCGCCGCGTTCTCGCGGAAGCGGGCGCCGAAGAGCGCCGTCTGCCCCAGCTCGCCGAGCACGCGCTCCTCCAGCTCGTCCGGGTCGAGCAGAAACGCGTCGGTCGCCGGCGCCGTGTCGGTGTCGGGCAGGTGGAAGGCGATGCCGTCGTCCGACCAGATCGACTGCGCCTCCACGCCGAGCGTCTCGCGCAGCCGCGCCCCGACCGCCATCGCCCAGGGGGCGTGCACCCGCGCTCCGAACGGGGTGAGGATGCAGACGCGCCAGTCGCCGATCTCGTCGCGGAAGCGCTCCACCACCACGGTGCGATCCGAGGGGACGGCGCCGGTCGCGCGCTCCTGGTCGCGCAGGAACGCGAGCAGGTTCCTCGCCGCGCGCGGGTCGAGCTCGGAGCCGAGCCGCTCGAGCGCCCGCTCCTCCGAGACCGCGAGCAGCTCGCGCGAGAACCTCCCGATCGCCTCGCCCAGCTCGTAGGGCCGGCCGACGCCCTCGCCCTTCCAGAACGGCACCGCGCCGGGCACCCCCGGCGCCGGCGAGACGAGCACGCGGTCGCGCGTGATCTCCTCGATCCGCCAGGAGGAGGCGCCGAGCGTGATCACCTGGCCGGCGCGCGTCTCGTACACCATCTCCTCGTCGAGCTCCCCGACGCGGCCGCCGCCCTTCCCCGAGTCGGCGATGAAGACGCCGAAGAGGCCGCGGTCGGGGATCGTGCCCGCGTTCGTCACCGCGAGCCGGCGCGCGCCCGGGCGGCCGCGGATCACGCCCGCGGTGCGGTCCCAGACGATCCGCGGTCGCAGCTCCGCGAGCTCGTCGGAGGGATACCGCCCCGCGAGCATGTCGAGGACGTTCTCGAGCTGCGCCCTCGACAGGGTCGCAAACGGGTACGCCCTCGTGACCAGCTCGTACAGGTCATCGCACGCGATTTCGGCGTCGGCCGACATCGCGACGATCTGCTGCGCGAGCACGTCGAGCGGGTTGCGCGGGATCCGCGTCTCCTCGATCGCGCCCTCGCGCATCCGGCGCGCGACGACCGCGGCCTCGAGCAGGTCGGCGCGGAACTTCGGGAAGATGCGACCTTTCGAGACCGCCTCGAGCGTGTGCCCGGCCCGCCCGATCCGCTGCAGCCCGCGCGCCACCGACTTCGGCGACTCGACCTGGACGACGAGGTCGACGGCGCCCATGTCGATCCCGAGCTCGAGCGACGAGGTGGCGACGAGGCACGGGATCCGGCCCGCTTTGAGGTCCTCCTCGACTTGCGTCCGCCGCTCGCGCGAGAGCGACCCGTGGTGGGCGCGCGCGAGGTCCTCCCCCGCGAGCTCGTTCAGGCGCAGCGCGAGCCGCTCGGCGAGGCGGCGGTTGTTGACGAAGACGATCGTCGAGCGGTGCGCGCGGACGAGATCGACGAGCGCCGGGTAGATCGAGGGCCAGATCGAGCGCGAGCCGACCTCGAGCCCGGGGGTGATGGACGAGTCGGCGGACTCGTGCTGCCGCTGGTCGAGCGTCGCGGTCGTCGCGAGCTCGCGCAGGTCCTCGACCGGGACGACGACCTCGAGGTCGAGCTCCTTCGCGGCGCCCGCGTCCACGAGCTCGATCGGGCGGCCGCCGGAGACGAAGCGTCCGATCTCCTCGAGGGGGCGCTGCGTCGCCGACAAGCCGATCCGCTGGATCGGCTTGTCTTGAGCGAGCGCTTGCAGGCGCTCGAGCGAGATCGCCACGTGCGCTCCCCTCTTCGTGCCCGCGATCGCGTGCACCTCGTCGAGGATCAGCGTGTCGACCGAGCGCAGCAGCTCGCGCGCCCGCGAGGTGAGCAGGAGGTAGAGCGACTCGGGGGTCGTGATCAGGATGTCGGGCGGCTCGCGCAGCATCGCGGCGCGCTCCCGCTGCGGCGTGTCGCCGGTGCGGACCGCCACGCGCAGGTCGCTGCGCAGCCCGGCGAGGGGGCCGCGCAGGTTCCGCTCGACGTCGTAGTTCAGCGCCTTCAGCGGCGAGACGTAGACGACGCGCAGGCCCTCGCCCGGCCTCGGCGTCAGCCGGTCGATCGCGTACAGGAAGGCCGCGAGCGTCTTCCCCGAGCCCGTCGGCGCCTGGATGAGCGTGTGGGCCCCGCTCGCGATCACCGGCCAGCCCTTCTCCTGCGCGGGGGTCGGAGCGTCGAACGTCGCCTCGAACCACGCCCGTGTGGGCGGGCTGAACACGGCCAGCGGGTCCACGGCGTGAGCGTAGCTCCGAACGTGTGTTTGGCGCCACCGCGGCCCTTCGGGCCATGTCCCGCGACCTGGTCGGGGGACGTGTCCGGAACGGACGTGCGACAGTAGGATCCCGGCATGGCGCCGACTCGTCCCGACCGGCTGTGCTTCACGGACGACGAGGACGCCTGCCGGCTGCTCGCCGACGACCCGTTCGCGCTCCTCGTCGGGCTCGCCCTCGACCAGCAGGTGACCGTCCAGACCGCGTTCGCCGGCCCGTTCAAGCTGCGCCAACGCCTCGGCACTCTCGACCCGGCCGCGATCGCGGCGACCGACCCGCTCCGGCTCGAAGAGGCGTTCCGCGAGAAGCCCGCGATCCACCGCTTCCCGGGCGCGATGGCAGCGCGGGTGCGGGAGCTGGCCGCGACGGTCGCTGACGAGTACGGGGGCCAGGCGGAGCGGATCTGGACAGAGGCGGTGGACGCGTCCGATCTGCGGCGCCGGCTCGGCGCGCTGCCGGGCTTCGGGGAGATGAAGGTGACGACGCTGGCGGCGGTGCTCGCGAAGCGCCTCGGCGTCGAGGTCGCCCGCCCGCTCTGCCCCGACCATCCGACGCTCGGGGACGTCGACTCGCCGCAGGCGCTCGCCGACTACCAGGCCGCCAAGCGCGCCCACAAGGCGGCGCTCCGAGCAACCATGTAACAGACTGTTACTTGTGATCGAGCTGCGCACGCTGACGGACGGCGGCCAGCCCGCGGAGGAGACGGCGCGCGCGCTCGCGAGCTTCCTCGCCGCCGCGCGGCGGACGCTCGA
>JADGHP010000100.1 GCA_019683855.1 Thermoleophilia bacterium | reverse complement strand
ACCGTGGCGGCGGGGGGCGGGCTAGGTGGGGGAGCCGGCGGGGGGGGGCGAGGGGGGGGGGGGGGGGGCGGGGTGGCGGCCGCCGGAGGCGGTGGTTCTCGATCTCGTGCTGCCGGACGGAACGGGGACCGAGGTCTGTCGCGAGCTCCGCAGGTGGAGCTCGGCGCCGGTGATCGTGCTCTCGGCGGTGGGGGAGGAGCGCGAGAAGGTGGCCGCGCTCGACGCGGGCGCCGACGATTACGTCACCAAGCCGGTCGGGATCGACGAGCTGCTCGCGCGTCTGCGCGCGGTGTTGCGACGGACGGCGCCCTCGGGCGAGCCGGTGATCGAGGTGGGCGATCTCGTCGTCGACCTTGCGAGGCGCTCCGTCACCATGGCTGGAAGAGCAGTCCGCCTGACGCCGCGCCAATTCGACCTGCTGCGCGTGTTCGCGCTCAACGTGGGCAAGCTGCTGACGCACCGGATGCTCCTGCAGGAGGTGTGGGGGCCCGGCTACGCGGACGCCTCGAATCTCCTACAGGTGAACGTGTCGCAGCTCCGGCGCAAGCTCGAGCCCGACCGCGCCCAGCCGCGCTACCTGCTCACCGAGCCGGGCGCCGGCTACCGGCTGGTCGACCCGACCCGGCCCGCGTAGCGCTTTCAGGCTTTCTTCAGGCGAGCCGCCTGAATCCTCAGGCGGTCTTCATCGAATCCGCGCGACTCTGGATCGCTGATGCTCGACCTCGCAGCCATCGCCATCGCCGGTGCCTGCTTCGCCTGCGTCTTCGCCCTGCTCTGGGCGCTGGAGCGCGTCTGATGTCCGCCGGCGACGCCTTCGGCCTCGCGGTCTCCCTCGCCGTCCTCGTCTACCTCGTGTACGCGCTCTTCCGCGGAGAGAGATTCTGATCGCCCAGGGGATCGCCCAGATCGTCGTCTACGCGGTCGCACTGGTCGCGCTCAGCTACCCGCTCGGGATCTGGATGGCGCGCGTGTACACGCGAGAGCCCGGCGACGTCGTCGAGCGGGGCTTCCTGCGCCTCCTGGGGCGCGACGCCGCCGCCGAGCAGGACTGGAAAGCCTACGGCACGTCCGTGCTCGTCTTGAGCGCCGTCTTCTCGGCGCTGCTGTACGCGCTCCTGCGGACGCAGGGGCACCTGTTTCTCAATCCGGACCACCTGCCCGACGTGCCGTGGCAGATCGCGCTGAACACGACCGCGAGCTTCGTCACGAACACGAATTGGCAGTTCTACGGCGGCGAGACGACGATGTCCTACCTGAGCCAGATGGCCGGGCTCGCGGTGCAGAACTTCGTCTCCGCCGGCGTCGGCATGGCGGTGCTGGCGGCGGTCGTGCGCGGAATCGCGCGCCGCTCGAGCGGCGGCCTCGGCAACTTCTGGCGCGACCTCTACCGCTCGATCGCCTACGTCCTGCTGCCGCTCTCGCTCGTGCTCGCGGTGATCCTGATCTCGCAGGGCGTCGTCCAGACCTTCCATGGCCGCGCGACCGCGACGACGCTCGAGGGCGCGCACCAGACGATCGCCCGCGGTCCGGTCGCCTCGCAGGTCGCGATCAGACAGCTCGGGACGAACGGCGGCGGCTTCTACAACGCGAACTCGGCCGTGCCGTTCGAGAACCCGACCGGGCTCTCGAACGTCTTCGAGATGCTCGCCCTGCTGCTGATCCCAGCGGCGCAGGTGTTCATGTTCGGCAGGATGGTCGCAGCGCCGCGGCACGCCTGGATGGTGTTCGCGGCGATGTTCGCGATCTTCGCGATCGGAGTCGGCGTCGCCTATGCGGCCGAGCAGCGCGGCTCGCAGGTGCTGCGCGCCTCGGGGGTGGACATCGCCCGGAGCGCCGGCCAGTCGGGCGGCAACATGACCGACAAGGAGGTCCGCTTCGGGATCGCCAACACGGCGCTCTGGGCGACGGCGACGACCGACGCCTCCAACGGCGCGGTCAACGGCGGCCTCGACGCCTTCACCGCGCTCGGCGGAGCCGTGCCGCTCGTGAACATGTTCCTCGGCGAGGTCGAGCCGGGAGGCGCCGGCTCGGGCCTGTACGGGATGTTCTTCGTGATCCTGATCGCCGTCTTCGTCGCCGGCCTGATGGTGGGACGGACGCCGGAATGGCTTGGCAAGAAGGTCGAGGCGCGCGAGATGAAGCTCGCAGCTCTCGGCGCTCTCTTCGTGCCGATGATGGCGCTCGTGACGACCGCGGCCGCAGTCGTCGCCCCGGCCGGGCTGGCCTCGCTCGCCAACCCAGGCGCGCACGGCTTCTCGGAGGCCCTCTACGCGTACACCTCGCAGTCGAACAACAACGGCAGCGCCTTCGCCGGCTACGGCGCGACGACGTTCTCGACCACGCTGGGCACGGTCGCGCTCTCCTTCGGCCGCTTCGTGCCGCTGCTCTCCGCGCTCGCGATCGGCGGCTCCTTCGCTGCGAAGAAGACGGTGCCGTTCTCGGCCGGAACGTTCCGCACCGACGGCCCGACCTTCGCCGTCCTGCTGCTCGGGGTGATCGCGCTCACAGCCGGCCTGATGATCCTGCCCGCTCTCGCGCTCGGGCCGATCGCGGAAGGACTGACGCGCTGATGCGCGCGCTCGCCGCCTCCGCTGTCGCCGCCGTCGTCTTCACCGTCGTGCTCGGCTTCGCCTATCCGGCGCTCGTGACCGGCTTCGCCCAAGTCGCGTTCCCGCGCCAGGCGAACGGGAGCCTGATCGTCCGCGACGGCACCGTCGTCGGCTCCGCGCTCGCCGCCCAGGGGTTCACGAGCGCCCGCTCCTTCCACGAGCGGCCGTCGGCGACGACGCCGCCGTACGACGCCGCCGGCACCACCTTCTCGAACCTCGGGCCGACGAGCCCCGCGCTCGCGGAGCTCGTCGCGCGGAACGTCCGCGCGATTCTGACGCTCGAGCGCCCGTACAACCCCGGCCTCACGATCCACGACATCCCGGTCGACGCGGTCGTGCCTTCGGGCTCGGGGATCGACCCCGAGATCTCGCCCGCCTACGCGCAGCTGCAGGCTCGCCGCGTCGCGGCCGTCCGGCACCTGCCGCTTGCGACCGTGCGGCGTCTGATCGCCCGTAGCACCGCCGGGCGGTCGCTCGGCTTCTTCGGCGAGCCCGGCGTGAACGTCCTCGAGCTCAACCTCGCACTCGACGAGGAGCAGGACGGGTAGTGGCGCGCCGCTCGGCAACCGTGTTCTCGCGCGAGCTCGCGCTCAGGGCGGCGCGTGACTCGCTCCCGAAGCTCGACCCGCGCAGCCAGGCGCGCAACCCGGTGATGTTCATCGTCGAGCTCGGCAGCGCGATCACGACCGCGATCTTCTTCCTCGACCTCGCCCGGGGCCGACACGCCGAGCTCTGGTTCGTCGGCACGATCGCGCTCTGGCTCTGGCTGACCGTGCTGTTCGCGAGCTTCGCCGAGGCGATCGCCGAAGGCCGCGGCAAGGCGCAGGCGAGCGCGCTGCGCGCAACCCGCACGACGACCATCGCGCGGTTGCGGGATGGCCGGGAAGTCCCGGCGCCCGAGCTCCGGCGCGGCGACGTGGTCGTCGTCGAGGCGGGGGAGATCATTCCCGCCGACGGGGAGATCATCGAGGGCGCCGGCTCGGTCGACGAGTCGGCGATCACCGGCGAGTCGGCGCCCGTGATCCGCGAGGCGGGAGGCGACCGCTCCGCCGTCACCGGCGGCACCACGCTCCTCTCGGACCGGCTCGTGATCGAGGTGACCCAGGAGCCCGGCCGCTCCTTCCTCGACCGCATGATCGCGCTCGTCGAGGGCGCCGAGCGGCGCAAGACGCCGAACGAGATCGCGCTCAACATCCTCTTGGCCGGCCTGACGATCACCTTCCTCGCCGCCGTGGTCACCCTCGAGCCCTTCGCGAGCTACGCCGGCACGCAACTCTCGCAGACCGTCCTGATCGCGCTGCTCGTGGCGCTGATCCCGACGACGATCGGCGCGCTCCTGCCGGCGATCGGGATCGCCGGCATGGACCGGCTCGTGCAGCGCAATGTGCTCGCGATGTCCGGCCACGCGGTCGAGGCCTCCGGCGACGTCGACGTCCTGCTGCTCGACAAGACGGGAACGATCACGCTCGGCAACCGGCAGGCGATCGAGTTCATCCCCGCGCCCGGCGTCGAGGAACGCGAGCTGGCCGAGGTCGCCCAG
Source organism: Thermoleophilia bacterium (assembly GCA_019683855.1). GTDB lineage: Bacteria > Actinomycetota > Thermoleophilia > Gaiellales > Gaiellaceae > Palsa-739. The sequence continues at coordinate 1,766 of JADGHP010000100.1, read as the reverse complement.
CTCGCCTCGCTCGCAGACGAGACGCCGGAGGGTCGCTCGATCGTCGTGCTGGCGAAGGAGCGGTTCAACCTGCGCGAGCGCAACCTGGGAAGGCACGAGTTCGTTCCCTTCACCGCCGCCACCCGAATGAGCGGCGTCGACCTCAACGGCAGCATGATCCGCAAGGGCGCCGCAGACGCCGTGAAGGCGTTCATCGAGCAGAACGGCGGTCGCGCTCCCGCGGAGCTCGACGCCGCCGTCCAGCGGGTCGCCGAGCAGGGCGGGACGCCGCTCGTGGTCGCGAAGGACAACTGGGCGCTCGGTGTCGTCCACCTCAAGGACATCGTCAAGGGCGGCATGCGCGAGCGATTCGACGAGCTGCGCCGCATGGGCATCCGTACCGTGATGATCACCGGCGACAACCGCGTCACCGCCGCGGTGATCGCGCAGGAGGCGGGCGTCGACGACTTCCTCGCCGAGGCGACCCCCGAGGCAAAGCTCGCGCTGATCAAGGAGGAGCAGGCGAAGGGGCGGATGGTGGCGATGACCGGCGACGGGACGAACGACGCTCCCGCGCTCGCGCAGGCGGACGTCGGGGTGGCGATGAACACCGGCACCGCCGCCGCCAAGGAGGCCGGCAACATGGTCGACCTCGACTCCAACCCGACGAAGCTGATCGAGATCGTCGAGGTCGGCAAGCAACTCCTGATCACGCGCGGCGCGCTCACGACCTTCTCGATCGCCAACGACGTCGCGAAGTACTTCGCGATCCTGCCCGCGATCTTCGCCGACACCTACGCTCCGCGGCCCGGCACCCGCGGACCGCTGGACGCGCTGAACGTCATGCATCTCGGAGACCCGAAGAGCGCGATCCTCTCCGCGGTCGTCTTCAACGCGCTGATCATCCCCGCCCTCATCCCGCTCGCCCTCAAGGGCGTCCGCTACCGCGCGATCGGAGCCACCGCGCTCCTGCGCCGCAACCTGCTCGTCTACGGGCTCGGCGGCGTGATCCTGCCCTTCGTCGGTATCAAGCTGATCGACCTGATCGTCCACAACCTGCTCGGAGCCTGACCGTGGCGCGCGGCCACCACCGGATCTTGCTCGGCATGGCCGCCGGCGTCGGCAAGACCTACCGGATGCTCCAGGAGGGCAGGCAGGCTCAGACCGAGGGTCGCGACGTGGTGATCGGCTACCTCGAGCCGCACGACCGGCCGGAGACCGCCGCGCTCGCCGAAGGACTCGAGGTCGTGCCGCGCCTGCGGGTCCGGCACGGAAGCCTCGAGCTCGAGGAGATGGACGTCGACGCCGTCGTTCGCCGAGCGCCCGAGCTCGCCTTGATCGACGAGCTCGCCCACACGAACGCTCCGGGCATGCGCAACGAGAAGCGCTGGCAGGACATCGACGAGGTGCTCGACGCTCGCATCGACGTCATCTCGACCGTCAACGTGCAGCACCTGGAGAGCCTGAACGACGCGATCTTCGAGCTGACCGAGGTTCGCGTCCGCGAGACCTTCCCCGACCGCGTGCTCGACGAGGCGGACGAGGTCATCCTCGTCGACCTCACTCCCGAGGCGCTCCAGGAACGGCTCCGGGCGGGCAAGGTGTACCCGAGGGAGCGCGTCGAGGTTGCGCTCGACAACTTCTTCCGCGCCGACAAGCTCGCCGCGCTGCGCGAGCTCGCCCTCCGCGAGGTCGCCGACGACGTCGAGGCGCGTCGGACGGTACGGACGCTCGAGCCGCTCAGCCAGCAAGCCGTTGCCGAGCGCGTGCTCGCCCTGGTCGAGCCG
>JADGHP010000099.1 GCA_019683855.1 Thermoleophilia bacterium | reverse complement strand
CTCGAGCTCGCGCCGGAACGCCTCCGCGCCCAGGTCGAGGAAGAACTCGTCCTTCGAGCCCGCGTCGAGGTAGACGGCGCGCAGGCCGCGCAGCGCGTCGGCGCATCGCCGCGCCATCCGCACCGGATCCCACGCGAGCCAGCGCTCCCACACCTCGGGGCGCAGCATCCCCGTGTCCGGCTCGAACGGCAGCTCGACCGACCCGTCCTCCCTCGCCGAGTAGCAGGCTGCCATCGCCCACGTGTTCACGAGCGGGAAGTCGGTCGGCTTGGTGAACGCGGGCCGCGAGCGGAAGTCCTCCCAGAAGCGCTCGTACGAGCCGCCGTAGGCGTCCCGCAGCGCGCGGGCGGCCTCCCGGAAGTCCGGCAGGTAGCAGAGCTCGAAGAGGGCGTCGCCGGCGTGCGAGGCGAGCCCGCCGAAGAGGTCGGGCCGCAGCATCGGCGTCACCATCGCGCCGTAGCCGCCGCTCGACTTGCCGGCGATCCCGCGGTGGGCGGCGTCCGCGAGCGTCCGGTAGCGCGCGTCGACGAACGGGACGACCTCGTCGCAGAGGTAGGTGTGGTAACGGCCGGTGCCCGGCGAGTCGAGGAACTGCGAGCCGCCGACCGACGTCCACGCGTCCACGAAGACGATGAGCGCGGGCGGGCATCCCTCCTCGGCGAACAGCCGGTCGACGAGCTCGAGCACCGTCGGGCGGAAGGCGGAGCGGTTCCGCCACATGTCGAGCTGCCCCGTCATCCCCTGGAGGACGTAGATCGCGGGCAGGCGCCGCTCCGGCTCGGCGTCGTAGGCGGGGGGAACGTACACCCAGAGCGGCCGCAGATGCGGGTCCCCGAGCGGGTTGTCGCGCAGCGCCGCGCTCTCGAGCACGTGCTCGTCGAGGCGGCCGGCGAGGTCGCGTGACCACGGCTCCACGGCGACGATTCTCGCATCGAGCCGTCGGCCACGGCGGCTAGAGTCGCGCCGATGAGACCTCGCATCGCGGTGCTCCTCCCGGTGCTCGCGCTTCTCGCCGCCGGCTGCGGCGCCGGGCGCTCCGCGCCGTACACGGCGAAGGGCACGGCGCCGTGTCTGCGCACGAAGGGCTTCTCGGAGGTGACGACGGATCCGGGCAAGGTCGGTCTCATCGCCGCCGCCGCGGACAACGGCGGCCTGCGCGCACGGACGAGCGACGGGAACGTCCTCACGATCGCCTTCGCCGGCGACGAGAGCGCCGTTCCCGGCACCGAGGAGGCGTACCGGAAGGCTGCCCCGCCGCGCTACAAGCGCCACCTCCAGGACATCATGCAGGCCCAGCGCAACGCCGTCCTCGTCTGGACGGTGACGCCGACCCAGCAGCAGCTGCAGGACGCCGAGAGCTGCCTCCACCCGTAGCCCTCGGGCGCCGGGCTACACTCCGGGCATGGCCGAGTACGGGACGATGCGCGTGAAGACCGGCCTCGCCGAGATGCTCAAGGGCGGGGTGATCATGGACGTGGTCGACGCCGAGCAGGCGAAGATCGCGGAGGCGTCGGGCGCGGTGGCGGTGATGGCGCTCGAGCGCGTCCCCGCCGACATCCGCGCCCAGGGCGGCGTCGCTCGCATGTCCGACCCGGAGAAGATCCGCGAGATCCAGGAGGCCGTCACCATCCCGGTGATGGCGAAGTGCCGGATCGGCCACTTCGTCGAGGCGCAGATCCTGCAGGCGCTCGAGGTCGACTACATCGACGAGTCCGAGGTGCTGACGCCCGCCGATCTCGAGCACCACGTCGACAAGTGGCAGTTCACGGTGCCCTTCGTGTGCGGCGCGACCAACCTCGGCGAGGCGCTGCGGCGCATCGCCGAAGGCGCGGCGATGATCCGCACGAAGGGCGAGGCGGGCACCGGAGACATCGTCAACGCCGTCACCCACATGCGGGCGGTCTTCGGCCACATCCGCAAGCTGACCGCGATGGCCGAGGAGGAGCTGTACGCCGAGGCCAAGAAGCTCCAGGCGCCGTACGAGCTCGTCCGCTGGGTGGCGGAGCACGGCCGGCTCCCGGTGGTCACGTTCACCGCGGGCGGGATCGCGACGCCGGCGGACGCCGCGCTCTGCATGCAGCTCGGCGCGGACGGCGTCTTCGTCGGCTCCGGCATCTTCAAGTCGGGCGACCCGGAGCGGCGCGCGAAGGCGATCGTCGAGGCGACGACGCACTTCAAGGATCCCGAGATCCTCGCACGCGTCTCCGCTGGGCTGGGGGAGCCGATGGTCGGGATCTCCGCCGCGTCGCTCGACCCGAGCCAGCTGCTCGAGACGCGCGGCTGGTAGCCGGCTCGCGCCTAGAATCGCCTGCGTGGAGAAGCCGCTCCGGATCGGCGTCCTCGCCGTGCAGGGGAACTTCCGCGAGCACGCGGCGATGCTGCGACGCCTCGGCGCTGAGCCGGTCGAGGTGCGCCTGCCGGGAGAGCTCGAGGGCCTCGACGGCCTGATCGTCCCGGGCGGCGAGTCGACCGCGATCGGGCGACTGATGGCGCTGTACGGCCTCGACGACGCCGTGCAGGCGTTCGACCGCCCGATCTTCGGCACCTGCGCCGGGATGATCGTCCTCGACCGCGACCACCTCGGTCTCGGCGACTACCGCGTCCGCCGCAACGCGTTCGGACGCCAGGTCGCGAGCTTCGAGGCGGACCTCGACCTCGGCGACGGCGAGGCGCCCCTCCGGGCGGTCTTCATCCGCGCGCCCTGGATCGAGGAGGTCGGGCCGGGGGTCGAGATCCTCGCCGAGGTCGACGGGCACCCGGTGCTGGCGCGCCAGGGACGGCTCCTCGTCGCCGCCTTCCATCCGGAGCTGACCGACGACACGCGGATCCACGAGCTCTTTCTGAACCAGGTGAGGGAGGCAGCGGGTGTCCGGGCATAGCAAGTGGTCGACGATCAAGCACAAGAAGGGGGCCGCCGACGCGAAGCGCGGCAAGCTCTTCTCGAAGCTGACGCGCGCGATCATCGTCGCCGCGAAGGAGGGCGGGCCCGACCCAGCCGGGAACCTCGCGCTCCAGAACGCGATCGAGAAGGCGCGCTCGTACTCGATGCCGAAGGACACGATCGACCGCGCGATCGCCAAGGGCGCCGGAACCGACAGCGGCGCGGAGCAGTACGAGACGGTGGTCTACGAGGGCTACGGCCCCGGCGGGGTGGCGGTGATCGTCGAGGCGCTCACCGATAACCGCAACCGGACCGCGGGGGAGGTGCGCCACGTGTTCGCGCGCAACGACGGCAACCTCGGCACCACCGGCGCGGTCGCGTGGCTGTTCGAGCGGCGCGGCGTCGTGCTCGTGCCGGCGGACGGCGTCGACGAGGACGAGCTGACGCTCGCCGCGGCCGAGGGCGGGGCGGACGACGTCTCGCTCGACGGCTCGACGTTCCAGGTCGTGTGCGCGCCCGAGCAGCTCGCCGCGGTGCGCTCTGCGATCGAGGCGGCCGGCTTCCCGATCGAGGACGCCTCGCTCACGATGGTCCCGAAGACCACGGTCGCGGTCGAGGACGAAGCCGAGGCGCGCAAGATCCTCCGCCTGATCGATCAGCTCGAAGAGAACGACGACGTCCAGGACGTGTACGCGAACTTCGATATCCCGGAGTGGGTGCTGGAGGCGGTCGCCGGGTGAGGAGGGGCTCGTGGGGGAACCAGGGGCTCCCCCACGGGAGGGCGACGTCCAGGACGTGTACGCGAACTTCGATATCCCGAGCGCTCCGCGCGGCGATCCACGGGCATGCCCATGTGTCCACATGCCCACCGGCACATGGGGACACATGGGCGCACATGCACATCAGTGGGCCGTCTGTGCTGTTTGGGCCGTGGGACGTGCGCGTGTAGCGGTCAGGCGCCGAGCAGCGCGTTCAGGTCGCCGAGCGGCGTCCGCTCGCGCAGGAGCTTGTAGGTGCCGGGGCCGAGCAGCTCCTCGGCCGCAGCCCCGGCGAGCCCATAGGCGGCGCGCGCGGCGCCGCTACCGACGCTGACGCGGGCGACGTCGAGCTCCGCCAGCTCGGGGACCGACGGCGTGCCGGGCCGCCCGAAGGTCGTCCGACGCCGTCCCTACCGTGTCGGCGTGAAGGTCGTTGGCATCGACCCGGGAACAGCTGCGTGCGGGTACGGGATCGTCCACGAAAGCGGAGGGCGCCTCAGGGCGCTCGTCCACGGCTGCTGGTCGACGCCCGCCGGCGAGCCGCAGGAGCTCCGCCTGAAGAGGATCTACGACGGCGTGGCCGGTCTGATCGCAGAGCACGCCCCGGACGTGGTGGCGCTCGAGGAGTCCTTCGTCGGCGCAGACGCCCGCATCGCGCTCTCCGTCGGGCAGGCGCGCGGCGCCGTGCTCGTCGCCGCGGCCAACGCCGGGCTCCCGTGTGCGGAGTACGCGCCGGCGCTCGTCAAGCAGTCCATCTGCGGCTACGGCCGCGCCGAGAAGGGCCAGGTGCAGCGCATGGTGAAGACGATCCTCGGCTTGTCCGAGCTGCCCACCCCTAACCACGCCGCCGACGCGCTCGCAGTCGCGATCTGCCATGCGCTCGCGCCGCCGCTGCTGAGGGTCGCGGGATGATCGCGCGCCTGCGTGGCAAGCCCGTCGCTTCCACCCCGGAGGGGCTCCTGCTCGACGTCGGCGGCGTCGGCTACCTCGTGGCCGCGACCCCGAGCGCGGTACGCGCGGCCGACGGCGCGCAGGAGGTGACCGTCGAGACGTACCTGCACGTGCGCGAGGACGCGCTCCAGCTCTACGGCTTCGCCGACCGAGCCGAGCGGGAGCTCTTCGTCCAGCTCCTGTCCGTGAACGGCGTCGGCCCGAAGGTGGCGCTCGCGGTGGTCTCCGGCTCGCCGCCCCAGGAGCTGCGGCGCGCGATCGTCAGCGGCGACGTGGCGCGCTTCCAGGCGATCCCCGGCATCGGCCGCAAGACGGCCGAGCGGATCGTGCTCGAGCTCAAGGAGAAGCTGGGTGCGGGCATCGACGCGTTCGCCCCTGCGACCGTGCCCTCCGGTGACGCGCACCTCGTGGCGCGCGACGCGCTTGTCGAGCTCGGCTACACCGTGCTCGAGGCGGAGCGCGCGCTTGCCGACGTCGATCCCGACCTGCCGCCGGAGGAGCGCGTGCGGCTCGCGTTGAAGAGGGCGGCATGACGACCCAGTTCCTGGCACCGGAGATCCGCGCGGAGGACGAGGAGCTCGAGCAGAGCCTGCGCCCTCGCCGGCTCGGCGACTTCGTCGGCCAGGAGCGCGTCAAGGAGCAGCTCGAGATCGCCCTCGAGGCAGCGAGGGCGCGCGGTGAGGCGCTCGACCACGTGCTCCTCGTCGGGCCGCCCGGACTCGGCAAGACGAGCCTCGCCCACATCATCCGCGAGGAGCTCGGCGTCGGCATCCGCTCCGTCGCCGGACCTGCGCTCGAGCGCAAGGACGTCGCAGCCATTCTCAGCGCGATCGAGCCGCGCGACGTCGTCTTCGTCGACGAGATCCACCGCGTGAGCCGCGCGGCGGAGGAGATCCTCTACCCGGCGCTCGAGGACTTCCGGCTCGACATCGTCATGGGGCAGGGGACGGCGGCGCGGACGCTCACGCTCGACCTGCCGCCGTTCACCCTCGTCGGGGCGACCACGCGCACCGGGCTCCTCACCTCGCCGCTGCGCGATCGCTTCGGCATGACGTTCCGGCTCGACTACTACGAGCCGGGCGAGCTGGCCGCGATCGTGCGCCGCTCCGCCCGGATCCTCGGCGTCGAGATCGACGCGGATGCGGCGGACGAGATCGCCGCCCGCTCGCGCGGGACGCCGCGGATCGCCAACCGGATCCTGCGGCGCGTGCGCGACGTCGCCGAGGTGCGTCACAAGGGTGCGATCACGACCGCGATCGCGCGGGAGGCGCTCGACCTGCTCGAGGTGGACGAGGCGGGGCTGGAGCGCCTCGACCGGGAGCTGCTGCGGGCGATCGCCGAGAAGTACGACGGCGGCCCCGTCGGCGTGAGCACGCTCGC
>JADGHP010000098.1 GCA_019683855.1 Thermoleophilia bacterium | reverse complement strand
GCGCCCCTCCGCCAGGGCGAACGTGAGGCCCGCGGCGAAGCAATCCCCGCACCCGTAGGTGTCGACGACGGGCCCCGGTGGCGGGACGGCGCGGTAGGGGCCGCCCGGCCGCACCCACCCGCCGAGCTCGCCCGCGGTCGTGACGACGATCTTCGGCGGCGGCTCGAGCGCGCCGTGGTCGTACCGCTCCCCCGGGTCGGCGCCGCTGCCAACGAGCACGTCCAGCTCCACTCCGCCCCGGCGCAGCGCGTCGAGCTCGCGCGCCGTGGCCACGAGGATCCGCGCGCGACGGGCAGCGCGGAGAGCCGTCACGTCGCCGCCGACGAAGTAGACGGCGTCGCAGCGCGCGAGCTCCTCCCACGGCAGGCTGGCGTCTTCTCCGGAGGGCACCAGCTTGCGCCCCAGCACCGTGATCGTCCGCTCCCCGGCCGCGTCGACGTGCGTGAGCGCCCGTCGCTGCGGCCCGTGGACCGTCGCCGCGTGCACGGTGACTCCGCGCGCTTCCAGCTCCGCGCGGCTGCGCCGGCCGAGCTCGTCGTCGCCGAGCGCGGTGAAGAGCAGCGCCGAGCCGTTGAGGTTCGCAAGCTGCACGGCCGCGACCGCGCCGCCGCCTGCCGGCTCCTCCCACGTCTCGAGCGCATGAACGATCTCCCCGGGAGCGGGGACGTGCTCGACTCGAGCGAACTCCACCCACTCGACGTGCCCGACGACCGCAAGCTGCACGCCTCACATCTTGCTGTCCTCACAGCACCACGGGGAAGTACGTTTCAGTGCTCGATGGCGCTCGCCGTTCCCCCGTTCGAGCGGTTCTACGAGGCGCACAAGGACGAGGTGCTCTCCTTCCTGCGCAAGCGGGTCGGGCGCGAGCGAGCGGACGACCTCTTCCAGGAGACGTTCCTGCGCGCGCTGCGCGCGTACGACCGGCTCGAGCATGGCGAGCACCTGCGCGCGTGGGTGCTGACGATCGCGAGCCGGCTCGTGATCGACGGCGCGCGCCGCGAGCGTCCGCAGGGAGAGCTGTTGGAGGAGCCGGCGGTCGTGGACAGGCGCCCCGCGTACGAGGAGCTGGCGCCGCTCACCGACGGCCTGCCGCCGAAGGAGCGCGCGGCGGTCGTGCTCCGCTACGGCTACGACCTGGGCTACGACGAGATCGGTGCCGCGCTCGGCTCGACCGAGCAAGCGGCTCGACAGGCGGCCTCCGCCGGCGTGCGGCGGCTGCGAAAGGAGAAGAGGCAGCGATGAGCCCCGTTCCCGCCACGCTCGACGAGCGCTTCCGCGAGGCCGCGGCCTCCGCGGACCTGCTCGACGCCGCCTTCGACGTGCTCGACGAGACGCCGGTCGGGCCGCTGCTCGTGGGCGTCACCGACCGCGGCGTCTGCCGGATCGCGTTCGACCCGGACCCGGAGCAGGAACTCGAGCGGCTCGCGCGACTGTACGGGCCGCGTGTGCTCCGCAGCTCGAAGGCGGTCGACCGGCTCCGCCGCGAGCTGGCCGAGTACTTCGAGCGCCGACGTCGCTCCTTCGATCTCGAGCTGGACCTGCGGGCCGCGCCCGAATACCAGCGTCGCGTGCTCGCGGAGCTCGCGCGGGTCGAGTACGGGCAGACGACGACCTACGGCGAGCTGGCCGCGCGGACCGGCAACCCGCGCGCCGCCCGCGCGGTGGGCGCCGTGATGAACCGGAACCCCGTGCCGATCGTGCTCCCCTGCCACCGGGTTGTCGGCGCCAACGGGAGCCTGGTCGGCTACGGCGGCGGCCTCGATCGCAAGGAGCTGCTGCTCCGCCTCGAGGGCGCCATCTTGTAGGCCCTGCCGACGCTCTACACGAGCGGGAGCACGGTCTCGCTCGTGCTCCGTGCTGTCCCGCTTCTCTACCCGAAGCCACCCCAGCGGGTGGCGACGACGAGCAGGACGCCGGCGGCCGCGAGCGCGACTCCGGCGAGGAACATGCCGCCGCGCCGCCCGAAGGGCGTGACGGCGCCGAGCGCGAGCAGCCCGCCGGCGACGGCCGCGAGCGCGGACCCGAGCTCCGCGAGCCGGATCCCGTTGTGGGTCGAGATCGCCATGGCGAGCAGGTGCATGTGCAGATCATGACAGACGCTCCGGACGGCGACCTCGCGCAGGTCAGGCGGGGGCGCGCACGCCTCGCGTCAGCTCAGCGATCCCTTGCGCTCTCCGCGACCGTCGGGGAGACGTGCCGCAGCTTGTAGCCGACGCCCCACACGTTCACGACCCAGCCGTGGAGGCCCGCGTCCGCGAGCTTGCGGCGGACGCGCGAGGCGTGCGACTCCAGCGTGCGCGTCGCGACCACCGTCCGGAACCCCCAGACGTCGCGCAGGAGCTGCTCTCGCGTGAAGACGCGGTCGGGCGCCTGCGCGAGCTTCAGGAGCAGCGCGTACTCCTTCGCGGAGAGGATCACGTCGCGGCCGCGCACGAGCACCCGGCGGGCGGCGCGGTCGACGACGAGCTCGCCGAGGTCGACCAGCTCGTTACGCGGCGGCCGTCGCCGCAGCACCGCGTGGATCCTGGCGACGAGCTCCTCGTAGAGGAACGGCCGCGAGATGTAGTCGTCGCAGTGCGCGAGCGCGCGCACCCGCGTCTGCGGGTCGGGGTCGCCGAGCACGATCACGGGACAGTCGGGGACGGCGCAACGCTCGAGCGCCTCCGGGTCGCCGAGGAGAAGCACGTCGGGCTCGGCGGCGCGCGGGAGCTGCTCGGGACTCTCGAAGGAGAGGACGTCGAAGCCGTCGCTCACGAGCTGGCGGGCGAGGAAGCTCCGCACGGTCGGCTCCGGCTCGGCGAGGAGGAGTGCTGTCATGGCGGCGACGCTACCGCCACCCTCGCGCTGCGGCCAGATGTCCTTTGCGGCGGAAGTGCAACAACTCCTCAACACCTGGACGAGACGGCCGCGTCCGCTTGCGAGGCGCCGCGCCGGGGCCGCTCCCGAGCCGCCCGGACGTCGCGCCGCTAGAGCCGTCCGGAGCGGACGACGCCCCACAGCAGCCAGAGGCCGAGCACCGTCGAGAGGGCGAAGCCGCCGATCGAGATCACGTTCACGCCGAGCAGGTGCGGGCCGCCGGTGGCGAAGATCCCGATCAAGCTGGAGCCGATCAGGCCGCCGGTGACGACGAGCGCGATCACGATCCGGTTGAAGACGCGCTGCATGCTCTCGAGGAACTCGTCCAGCCCCTTGTGCACGAACCCGACCTCGATCCGGCCGTCGCGGACCTCCTCCATCAGGTCGTGCCACTGGAACGGCGCCTCCGCGAGCACCTGCGCGTAGCGGAGCGCGTCGCGACGGGCGCGGCGGGCGATCCGCTCCGGCGTGAAGCGCTCGAGCATGAGGTCGCGCGCATACGGCCGCGCCACCTCGAACACGTTGAAGTCCGGGTACAGCTCGATCCCGACCGAGCCGAGCGTCGCGATCGCGCGGTCGAGCAGCAGGAACCGCGTCGGCAGCCGCAGGTTCATCGCGTAGATGAGCTGGAACGCCTCCCGGACCACCTGGAGCGGGTCGATCTCGCTCAGGCTCGCGCCGTAGTAGCGGTAGTAGACCTCGCGCAGCTCGGCGAGGAACTCCTCCTCGCGCTCGCGCGGATAGCGGACACCGAGGTCGGCGAGCCGGCGCGGCAGCGCCTCGACGTTCTCGTTGGCGGCGTCGATGAAGAGCCGCGTCAGCTTCGACATATCGTCGTCGGTGAGCTTTCCGACCGAGCCGAAGTCGACGAGACCGATCGTCCCCGCCTCCTCGAGCACGAGCACGTTCGCCGGATGCGGGTCGCCGTGGAAGAACCCGTGCCGGAAGATCATCGTCATCCACGTCTCGGTGATCCGGTAGGCGAGATCGCGCCGCTCCTCGAGCGTGAGCGCGCCCGCGTCGAGGTCCGCGAGCTGGACGCCGTCGAGCCACTCGAGCGTGAGCACGCGCGAGCGCGTGTACTGCCAGTAGACCCGCGGGACGCGCACGTGCGGGTCGCCGGCGAAGTTGCGGTGGAACGCCTGCGCGTTGCGCGCCTCCAGCCGATAGTCGAGCTCCTGGCGGATCGAGCGGGCGAACTCGTCGACGAGCGAGCGCGCGTCCACGAAGTCGAGGGCGCGCACCCGCTCCCGCACGAGACGGGCCGCCTGGTAGAGGAGCGCGAGGTCGGCCTCGATCTGGCGCGGCGCCCCCGGTCGCTGCACCTTGACCGCGACGGCGCGGCCGTTCGGGAGCGTCGCCTTGTGCACCTGGCCGATCGACGCGGCGGCGACCGGGACCGGGTCGAACTCGAGGAAGAGCCGCTCGAGCGAGTTGCCGAGCTCCTCCGCGATCACCCGTTCCGCCTGCTCGAACGGGAACGGGCTCACGTCGTCCTGGAGCGCCCGCAACTCGGCGATGATGTCGGGCGGGACGACGTCGGGGCGAGTCGAGAGGAGCTGGCCGAACTTGACGAACGTCGGACCCAGCTCGTCGAGCAGCTCCCGCAGGTGCTGGCCCCGCGCCGACGGTCCCTCGGTCGCCGCTCGCGCCAGCCGCGCCTGCGAGCGCCCTGGCAGCAGGTCGCTGAGCTTGTGCGCCTCGAGCAGGTAGCCGAAGCCGTGGCGCGCCATCGCCTGCGCGATCTCCGAGAGACGCTCGAGGCTCCGCGTCGTGCTCACGCGTGGAAGGCTACGCCCTCCAGGCCCCGAGACGTGCCCCGCGGGGCCGCGAGCGCCGCCCGCAGGAGCGGCCTCGTAACACGCTGTTACTTGGTTACGGGGCGCCGGTCGTGCGGATCGCGCGGCGTCGCGGCGGCGGCCACCGGTTCCCGCCCGCGCGGGCGCGCCCACGGCCCCGGCGGAACGAGCAGCGACTCGGCGTGCAGGTACGCGAGCCCGACCGCGGGCAGGTCGGTCAGCTTCTCGACGCAGACGTAGCGGCGCCGCCACTCGGGAAGGAACTTCCGGTTGAAGGCGTACAGGCGCTCGAGCTGGAACACGCGGTCGGCATGGAGGAGCGCGCGGCGGACGAGCCGCTTGAGCGGCGTCACGGCTCGCTCCGGCGCGAGGAAGTCGGTGAAGACGCAGAAGTTGAGCGACACCTCGCGCACGCCCCGCTCTCTCGCCCAGGCGAGCGTCTCGGCGATCAGGAACTCCATCAGCCCGTTCGGCGCGCCGCGCCGGCGGCGCATCGTGCTCAGCGACAAGCCGCCGCCGGCCGGCGCGGGCGCGAGGTGCAGGAAGCCGCCGACGCTCCCCTCCGCCGTCTCCGCGAGCGCGAGCAGCGTGCCCTCGGCGTAGAGGTCGTCGATCGCCATCGAGAAGCCGCGCTCCGGCTGGTTGCCGCGCCACTGCGCCGACACCTCGTCGAGCTGCTCGCGCAGAGCGGGGTCCGCCTGCTCGGCGGCGAGGACGCGCAGCCGGTACCCGGCCCTGGTCAGGCGCGACACCGACTGTCGCACCTTGCGGATCGCGCGCCCCTCGAGGGAGAACTCGCTCGGCCGGAGCACCGCCTCCTCCCCGATCGCGATCGGGCGCAGGCCGAGCGCGCGGTAGCGGTGGAGCTGCGCCGCCGACGCCCCGACCACCGCCAGCCGCCAGCCGCAGGCGCGGCAGAGGCGGCGGAGCTCCGCGAGGAGCGCGTCGAGCTCGTCTTCGTCCCCTACCGGGTCGCCGCTGACGAGCGCCGTGCCGGCGACGACGCGGTAGGCGAGGAACGCGCGCCGAGTCGGCGAGAACAGGTAGCTCTTGTCCCGACGGAGAGCGAAGAACGAGAGGCTGTCCTCCCCGTAGCGCTCCACGAGCGCCCGCGCGGCGCGCCGCTCCGAGACGGTCTGCGCCACGGCCTGCCCGAGCGGCCGCAGCCAGAGGTAGAACCCGGCGAGCCCGAGCACGAGCCCGGCAGCGCTGAGGGCGTCCGAGACGCGGTCCGGTAACTCGCCGCCGCGAAGCTCCTCGGCGGTCGCGACGGTGGCGATCGCCGCGAGCGCCGCGCCGACGCCGACCAGCGGCCGCACCGTCGCCGGATCCCCGGGCACGTCGAAGCGACGGCGGTAGCGGACGAGCGCGCC
>JADGHP010000097.1 GCA_019683855.1 Thermoleophilia bacterium | reverse complement strand
CCGAGCGCGTTGCCGCGGGAGACGATCGTCACCTTCTGCAGCTCCATCACGGAGCCCATCAGGTGCGCCATCAGGGCGTGCCCGCCCTCGTGGTAGGCGAGGATCCGCCGCTCCTTCTCGCTCAGCACCTTCTTCTGCTGGAGCCCCGCCACGACGCGCTCGATCGCCGCGTCGAAGTCGGCCTGCGAGAGGTGGGCGGCGCCGCGGCGACCGGCGACGATCGCCGCCTCGTTGCAGATGTTCGCGAGCTCGGCGCCGGTGAGCCCCGAAGTCTGGCGTGCGACGAGGCGCAGGTCGACGTCGCCGCCGAGCGGCTTCCCGCGCGTGTGCACCGCGAGGATCGCCTCACGGCCGGCGAGGTCGGGCGGTGGGACGAGCATCTGCCGGTCGAACCGTCCGGGTCGCAGCAGCGCCGGGTCGAGATCCTGGATGCGGTTCGAGGCGCCCATCACCACCACCTGCTCGGCGCCCTCGAAGCCGTCCAGCTCGACGAGGAGCTGGTTGAGGGTCTGATCCTGCTCGCGGTTGAAGCCGTGACCGGTGCGCTGCGCGCCGACGGCGTCGAGCTCGTCGATGAAGACGATCGCGGGGGCGTGGCGTCGCGCCTCCTGGAAGAGCTTGCGGATGCGGGCCGCGCCGAGGCCGGCGAACATCTCGACGAACGAGGAGGCGCTCGCCGAGTAGAAGCTCGCCCCAGACTCGTGCGCGACCGCCTTCGCGAGCAGCGTCTTGCCGGTTCCGGGCGGCCCATAGAGGAGGATGCCCTTCGGCACCTTCGCTCCCAGGCGCTCGAAGCGCTTCGGGTCGCGCAGGAACTCGACGACCTCCATCAACTCGGCGCGCACCTCCTCGACGCCGGCGACGTCGGCCCAGGTGGTGTGCGAGCGGGCGCGCGACGCCTGGTTGGCGGGCTTGATGCGCGGCATCATCCCGACCGTCTTCCAGAGCAGCCAGGCGGTCAGGACGAGGATCGCGAAGAAGGCGAGGGGCAGCCAGGTCGTGGCGAAGTCGGCCGCGGAGTGGAACCAGTGCCCGACCATGCTCTCGACTCATCGGCAGCCCGGGCGGGCGCCCTTAGCCGAGCGAGTCGATCACCTCGTCCACGGTCGTGAGCTCGACGCCGCGCTCGCGCCAGGCGGCGGTGCAGGCGGCGACGCGCTCCTCGTCCAGACCGCGCGCGGCGTCCTCGACGAAGCGCACGCGCCGTCCCCGCTGGAGGAAGCCGCGGATCGCCGCGTCGTCGCACACGTCGGTGGCGACGCCGAAGACGACGATCTCGGCGGGGTCGAGCGCGTCGAGCAGCGGCTCGGTGTTCGGGTTCGTGAAGACGTCGAAGCTCTTCTTCAGGAGCAGGATCTCGCGGCGTCCCTCGACGAGCTTCGGGACGACACCCGGCGGGAAGGGGACGAGAGACAGCGGCAGCGGATCGCGCTGCTTCGTCTCGAGGATCTTCTCCGCCCCGCGCGTGCCGCGCAGGCAGTGGGGCGGGTACGTGTTGGTGAAGTCGGGCGCAGTGGAGATCTCGGGGTCGGTCAGCTCGTGGTCGTCGACGGAGGCGACGTGCACGACGCCCGCGGCGCGGGCCGCGTCCACGAGGCGCTCCATCGCCGGCGCGACCTCCTTCGCGCCGGGGACGTAGAGCTTGCCGGAGGGCTCCATGAAGTCGACCTGCGTGTCGACGTCCCAGAGGATCGTTCCGGCCACGCGGGCGTTCTATCACGCCGCGGAAGACACGCCTCTTCCGGACACGTCCGGTACCAGGTACCGGACGTGTCCGGAGGGGACATGCCCGTGCAGCGGCAGTCTCGCCGCCGTCACTCGACGAGCTCGAGCCGCGGGTTGGGACGGTACTGGCGGCCGAACTTCCCGGACGGCTTGCCGTCGGTGAGGACGACGTCGGCGGTGAAGTCGTTCGAGCCGCGGATCAGCGACGAGCCGACGCCGTAGGCGTCCACCGGAACTCCCTTCTCCTCGAAGGCGCGGATCTTCTCGACGGTGAACCCGCCGGAGACGACGATCCGTACCCAGTCGTAGCCCGCCGCGTCGAGCGCGTCGCGCACCTTGTGCACGAGCCGCTCGTTCACCCCGGTCGGGTTGAAGTCGCCCATCTCCTCCCACAGCGAGCGATCGACGAGCGACTCGGAGGTGTCGAGCCGCACCCCCCACAACCGCTCACCGAGCGCGTCGGCGACCGCGAGCGCGGTGCGCACCGAGTCGTTGGCGAAGTCGACGAGCACCGTCACGTTCATGTCCGGCGGCGCCCAGGCGGCGAACTTCCGCGCCGCGAGCACCGTGTCGCCCCCGTAGGAGGCGATCAGCGAGTGCGGCACGGTGCCGATCCCGCGCCCGCCCCACCAAGAGGCCTGCTCGTCGGTCGTGACGCCGATCTCGGCGCCGGTGATCTGGCCGGCGACGTACGCCGCGTAGCCGTCGCCGGTCTGGACGCGGTGGTGGTCGTGCCGGGCCGGCATGAAGATGATCGGCTTGCCGTTCGCCGCCTCGATCACGCGCACGACGTTCGTCGTGATCAGCGTCCGCCGCGCCAGGGTGCCGAGGTAGACGGTCTCCAGATGCGCGAACGCCGTGTAGTCGCCCTCGATCGTCATCACCGTCTCCCACGGCTCGATCCGGTCGCCGTCGTGGAGCGCGTGGATGACGAGCCCGTCGTGGTCGTGCGCGCAGAGCTTGAGGATCGCGATCGCCTCGTCCATGCCGCCGAGGTAGGCGTGGTTCTTCTGGAAGACCTGTATCAGCACACGCGGGTGGCGTCCGTCCTCGAGCAGCACCGAGCGCGTGTGGTTGAAGTACGCGTCGGTGTAGTAGCCGGCGCGCATCTTCTCGACCGGAAGGTCGAAGACCTCCGGTGCGAGCCGCTGTCTACGGGCCGTCTGCGCCATGCTCGAGCTCGAGACAGGCGGCGAGCGCCGCTTCCGCGACCTCGAGTTGCTCCTCGGAGGGCTCGGCCGTCGACAGCCTGTGCTGGAGCTCGTGACCCGGCTTCGAGAGCGCCTGCGCGACCGGGTTGGTGGGGTGCCGCGTCATCCAGCCGAAGATCTCCGTCGCCGCGGCGACGGCGCCGAGCTGGGCGCCGGCGCGAGCGGCCCAGCGGAGCTGCGGCGGCGCGAGCCCGGCGAGCACGCCGCCGACGGCGGAGGTCGCGACGAGCGGCCCGAGCAGGTGGCCGCCGCAGCGCTCGTGCTCCCTCGTCGCGCGACTCCCGCGCTCGTAGGAGCCGATCGAGATGTGCTCGGCGCCGTGGTAGGCGGCGAGCTCGGAGCCGCGGAGCGAGAGCACCGCCGGCGCGAGCGAGAGCAGGCCGGAGAGGAGCTCCTGCGCCGCGGGCCGCAGCCGACCCGAGCCCCGTACGGCCCGCACCGCGACCGCCGCGCCGAGCATCGAGACGACGACGCGCGGGCTCTCCATCGGCAGCCGCGCGGCGGGCAGCCGCCGCTTCACCTGGGGCAGGAGCGCCAGGGCTTCCGCGAGACGCGCGGGGCCGCGCAGAAACGGGCTGCGCACGCGAACGGCCTGGAGGCGCTTGTGGTCGGAGGCCACCTCGATCCGGCCGTCCTCGTGGCGGATCGCGCAGGCCCACGCCCGCGGCCCGTGCACGAGCACGCCGTTCGGAAGCGCCATCCCGCCGAGCCGGATCTTCTCCTCGGCCATGTCGCGGAGAGCGTAGCGACCCTCACGCAGCCTCGGCACGGGCACGGAGCGCGCGCTGGAGCGCGGCCGCGGCCGGGCCCGGCCTGCCGTCGCCGACCGGCCGCCCGTCGAGCTCGACGACGGGCATCACCTCGCGGACGGACGAGGTGAGGAAGGCCTCGTCGGCGGCGGCGAGCCTGGCCAGCGGATAGACGCCCTCCTCGACCTCGTAGCCAAGGGAGCCGGCGAGCTCCAGCAGGGTCGCGCGCGTGACTCCGGGAAGAATCGGCTGCTCGAGGGACGGGGTGAGCAGCCGCGCCCCCTCTCTCCACCAGACGTTGGCGGTGGGCGCCTCGAGGACGGTGCCGTCGGCGGCGACGAGGAGGGCGTCATCGCAGCCGCGACGGCGCGCCTCGTCGTGGGCGGCGAGGTTCTCGGCGTAGCTCGTCGACTTCGACCCCGCGAGCCGCTGTCCCGGCGCGTAGGGGAGGACCGCGAGCCGCAGCCCGCGCGCCCGCGCCTGCTCGAGATCGGCCGGCAGCGTCGAGACGAGGACGAGCCCCGTCGGCGACCCCGCGTCCTCGCGGCCCGGCGTCCACAGGAGCCGGAGGACGGCGTCGGGCTCGCCGCCGGCGCCGATCGCCTCGCGGGCGGCCTCGGCGAAGGCGCCGCGGTCGGGCGCGGGCAGGCCGAGCGCCGCCGCCGAGCGTTCGAGCCGCTCCAGGTGCGCCTCGAGCCGGAAGGGGCGGCCGGCGTAGACGCGCAGCGTCTCGAAGACGGCGCGGCCGCGGAGGAAGCCCTCGTCGTCGGCGTGCAGCACCGGCCGGTCGGGCGGGAGGAGTCCGGCGCCGAGCGCGTAGACGGCGATGAGCGTCATGCGGCGGCGGCCGGCTCGGGGAGAGAGGCGCCGATCGCGGCGAGGAGCGGCCGCGCCTTCACCCACGACTCCTCGATCTCGGCGGCGGCGTCGGAGTCGCTGACGATGCCGCCGCCCACCCAGAGGTGGATCCGCCCGTCGGCGATCGCGAAGGTGCGGATGGTGAGCGCGAGGTCGAGGTCGCCGTTGGGGCGGAGGACGCCGAGCGCTCCCATCGAGGCTCCCCGCCCGACGGGCTCGAGGGCCGCGATGAGGTCGAGCGCGGCGACCTTCGGAGCGCCGGTCACCGAGCCGCCCGGGAAGGTCGCCTCGAGCAGGTCGGTGAGGGTCGCCTCCGGGCGAAGCGTTCCCTCGACGGTGGAAACGAGGTGGGTGACGCCCGCGAGCGGACGCTCGACGAGGAGCTCCGGCCAGCGGACGCTTCCGGGCTCGCAGACGCGCGAGAGGTCGTTGCGCTCGAGGTCGACGATCATCACGTGCTCCGCCGCGTCCTTCTCGGAGTCCACCGAGACTCCGGCGGGCCGCGTCCCCTTGATCGGCCGCGTGCGGACGCGCCGGCCGCGACGCGAGAGAAAGAGCTCGGGCGAGGCGGAGACGACCGCCCAGCTCTCCGCCACGAGCGGTCGAGGCTGGAGCGGGCGGAGCGGGCGGAGCCGCTCGGCGAGGCCGTACGGGTCGCCCGCGAACTCCGCCCACAGATGCTGAACGAGGTTCGCCTGGTAGACGTCTCCCTCGGCGATCGCCGCGCGCACCGCCTCGATCGCCGCCGCGTAGCCCTCGTCGCTCCAGCTCCGCCGCCAGCGACCGATCGTGAAGGGGCCTCCTCGTGGAGGGTGCGCGCCCTCGGGCTCGATCGAGACGGCGACCGCCGGCAGCGGGCACGGCTCGGGCGGCGCCGGCCGGCCGCTGCGACGCAGCCGCTCCGAGCAGCGGTAGCCGAGGTAGAGGCGCGCAACGACGCCCTCTCGCCCGAAGAAGCCCTCCTCGCGCAGCGCCGGCTCGAGCTCGGCGATCGCCCCCAGCTCGAGCATCAGCCGCAGACGGCGCGGGCGAGGTGACGGAGCCACGCGACCCCGAGCTCGAGGTCGGCGGCGGCGGGCGAGAGGGCGCGCGTCCGTTCGACGGCGGCCGCGGCGGGCGGCACCTCGCCCAGCACCGAGCGGAGGAAGGCCTCCGCCTCGGGGCCGAATTGTGGCTCCGGCCGGAAGGCGGCGAGCCGCCCGACGAGACGCGCCGCCTTCACGAGCGCGTTGCCGGCGATCCCGCGCATCGAGGCGTGCCCGGAGCGGCCGTGGACGCGCAGCGCGAACGGCGCGCTCATCTTCTCGACCGTCTCGTCGCGCAGGTTGGCCGCCGCCACGGCCGGAGCATACTTCGCTCGTGGGCGACCTCTTCTCGGACGCGGCGGCCCGACGGGCGGACGAGCTGGCGCCGCTCGCGCAGCGGCTGCGCCCGCAGAGCCTGGACGACTTCGTGGGGCAGGAGCACATCCTCGGCCCGGGGTCGGCGCTGCGGCTCGCGATCGCGGAGGACCGCGTCCGCTCGTCGATCTTCTACGGGCCGCCGGGG
>JADGHP010000096.1 GCA_019683855.1 Thermoleophilia bacterium | reverse complement strand
CGCCGGCACGGCCTGCTCCCGCGCCAGATCCTTCTCGGCTTCCGCGACCCCGTCCTCGAGGTCGACGATCACCTCGTCCGCGTCGAGCGTCGCCGCCTTCGCGAGCATGCGCGCGCTCGACCCGGGCACCACGAGACACGTTCGCCGCGCTCTCACCGACACCGCGCCGAACCTAACGAATTCCGTGCGGACCCGGAACACGGCCTCACGCGGCGGTTGTAGCCTCGTGCGCATGGGAACGAGGCGGCCATGCGTCTGACCGCCGCCCTCATGGGCATCGTCACCGTCCTGCTGCTCCTGCTCCCGGCCCACCCGTAGCGCGTCGCGCCGGCTCAGCGAGAGCGCCTCCTCCTTCCTCCCAGCTCTCGAGGCCGGCGCCGGCGTACGTGATCGCTTAACGAGCGCTTCAAGGCGAGGCAACGGCGGCGCGGTACACCTTCTCGCGGTGCAGGCAGCCCTGGTCGCCCGAAGGAGGAGACCGATGAGGAAGCTCGCGTTGCTGCTGACGCTCGCCGCGTTCGCGACGCCGACGGTGGCGTTCGCGGCCAAGCCGGCGCGCCACGTCACCAAGGCGGTGCACGACGTCACGAAGCACCACGTCACGAAGCGCCCGAAGCACGTCACGAAGCACCCGAAGAAATCCGTCACGCACAAGGCGACCAAGAAGCACAAGAAGAAGTAATGCCCCCGGCCGCGGGGCCGGTCTTCTCCCGGCTCCGCGGCCACGCGGGCTAGCATCGTCCCCCATGAAGGGCGTCATCCTCGCCGGCGGCGCCGGCACGCGGCTCGCCCCGCTCACCAGGATCACGAACAAGCACCTGCTGCCGCTGTACGACCGGCCGATGGTGACCTACGCGGTGGAGGCGCTCACCCGCGCTGGGATCCAGGAGCTGATGCTCGTCACCGGCGGCACGCACGCGGGCGAGTTCTTCCGCCTGCTCGGCAACGGGCACGACTACGGGATCGATCGCCTCTTCTACGCCTACCAGGATGGGCCCGGCGGCATCGCGGAGGCGCTCGGACTCGCGGAGCGCTTCGTGGCGCGGGAGAAGTGCTGCGTCCTGCTCGCCGACAACGTCTTCCAGCGCACGCTGCGGCCGATCGTCGAGCGGTTCGAGGCGCAGGAGCGCGGTGCGCGCATCGTCCTCTCGCAGCTCGACGACGAGCAGCACCTGCGCCACCTCGGCGTCGCCGCGATGCAGGACGGGCGCGTGACGGGGATCGTCGAGAAGCCGGAGACGCCGCCCAGCCGGCTCGCGGTGACCGGCGTCTACTTCTACGACGAGCAGGTCTGGGACGTCCTGCCGAGGCTTCAGCGCTCCGCCCGCGGCGAGCTCGAGATCACCGACGTCAACAACTGGTACATCGAGCGGGGCCAGATGGAGGCGGACGTGCTAGAGGGCTTCTGGGGCGACGCCGGCGAGTCGATCGAGCAGTACTACGAGGTGAACGACTTCGTCCGTCGACATCGGGTGAACGCGTGATCGCCGGCCTGCGGCGCTTCCCGCTCGTCCGGCATGAGGACGAGCGCGGCTGGCTGACCGAGCTCGTCCGGGCGAGCGCGCTCGAGAAGCCGTTCCGCCAGGCGAACCTGACCCGCTCGCGCAGGGGCGTGATCCGCGGCCTCCACTACCACGAGCGGGGACAGGACGACCTCTTCGTCTGCCTCTCGGGCACGGCCCGCGTCGTCGTGCTCGACCGGGAGACCGGCGAGGCGTTCTGCGAGGACATCGGCGACGAGAACCCCGTCGCCCTGTACATCCCGGGCGTCCACGCGCACGGCTGGGAGGCGCTCACCGACTGCCTCTTTGCCTACTTCGTCACCGAGGAGTACGACCCCACGAACCCCGACGAGCATGGCCTCTGCTGGGCCGACCCCCGCGTCAGGCACCTATGGAGCACTCGCAGCCCGATCCTCTCGCCGCGCGACGCGGCCGCGTGCTCGTAACCGGCGCCGACGGCCAGCTGGGGACGGCGCTGCGCGAGGCGTTCGCCCGCGACGAGGTGGTTGCGCTCACGCGCGCGGAGTGGGACGTGACGCTGCCGCCGCCCACGGACCTGCCCCCGGTCGACCTCGTGCTCCACGCGGCCGCGTGGACGAACGTCGACGGCGCGGAGGACGACCCGCAGACGGCGACGGCCGTGAACGTCGGCGGCACCCGGCACGTCGCCGAGCTGGGGGCGCCGCTCGTGCTCTTCTCGAGCGACTACGTGTTCGACGGCCGCAAGGGCGCGCCCTACGTCGAGTCCGACGGCCCCAACCCGCTGTCGGTGTACGGGCAGACGAAGCTGCTCGCGGAGGGCGCCGCGGGCGAGGAGGCGTGGATCGTCCGCACCTCGTGGCTCTTCGGGTGGACGGGGACGAACTTCGTGCGCACGATGCTCCGGCTCGGCAGCGAGCGCGACGAGGTCGCCGTGGTCGACGACCAGCGCGGCTGCCCGACCTACGTGGGGCACCTTGCGGAAGCGGTGCGGGAGCTCGTCCAGCGGCCGCCGGGCGTCTGGCACCTCGCGGCCGACGGCGACTGCACGTGGGCGGAGTTCGCCGAGGCGATCTTCGCCGAGGCCGGGATCCGCTGCCGCGTCCGCCGGATCTCGAGCGCCGAGCTCGGCCGGCGGGCGCGGCGGCCCGCCTACTCGGTGCTCCGCAGCGAGCGGCCGGGCGCCCCGCGGCTGCCGCACTGGCGGGAGGGCCTGCGCGCCTGCCTCGAGCGGCTCGGCTGACGCGCGTCGTCCGGGGGCGCCCTCGAGGCTCGTCCGGTCAACCGGAGCGCTTCAGCTTGCCGTGCCGCTTCGCGTAGCGCTCGCCGGCGCGGAAGATCGCGAGGCCGAGCGGGATCGCGCCGAGCGCGATCACGAGCAGCGGCCAGACGTCCGCCCACGCGAGGCCGGCGCCGTCGACGATCGCCGCCCGATCGCCGCGCAGCGCGTACGTCGCGGGCGAGACCTTCGAGATCCACTGCATCCAGTCCGGCATCACCGACACCGGGTAGTAGACGCCCGAGACGACGAGCATGAGGCCCTGCGCGATGAAGCCGAGCTGCGCGCCCTTCTCCGGCGAGATCAGCGGCAGCACCGAGGCCATGATCCCGATCCCCATGAAGGAGAGCGACGCGATCGCGAGCAGCGCGAGCGCGCCCGCGAAGTTCGCGTGCGGGACGTGCAGCCCGATGAAGGCGACCACGGCGGCGAACAGGATCGCCGCCCGCACCAGGCCGTACAGCACCGCGAACGCCGCCATCCCGAACAGGTGCACCGGCCGGGAGATCGGCGCCATGAACGTGTACTCGATCGTCCCCTCCCAGCGCTCCCAGGCGACCGTCTCGGTCACGAGCTCGAAGATGATGCCGAGGAACGCCCAGATCACCGCGCCGACGAGCAGGCTCGTCGCGAGCCTGTTCTCCTCCGCCGGCGAGACGTGCACCGCGCGAGCGATGAACACGATCGTGAGCGTGTTCGCGACCGTCCAGACCATGAACGCGACGTCCCAGAGGAGGTAGCGCTTGGTGAGGTAGACGTTCCGCTCGACGATCCCGGCCAGGCCGACGAGCTCGCTGCGAAGCGTCGAGGTCAGCCTGCTCATGCGAGCACCTGCCGGTCGTCGTCCTCGTCGTCTCCGTGCTCGGCCGCGAACGCGCGCCCGGTGGCGGCGAAGAACGCCTGCTCGAGCGTCTCGACGCCGTAGCGGCGCTTCACGTCCTCGACTGGCTCGAGGAAGAGCAGCCGGCCGCGATCGAGGATCCCGACCCGGTCGGCGAGCGTCTCCGCCTCGGCCATGTCGTGCGTGCAGAGCAGGATCGTCGCGTCGTGCTCGGCGCGCACCTGCCGGATGAAGTCCTGCACCTCGAGCTTGGAGCGAGGGTCGAGCCCCGTGGTCGGCTCGTCGAGCAAAAGCAGCACGGGCGAGGTCAGCAGCGCTCGCGCGAGCGCGACCTTCTGCTGCATCCCGCGCGAGAGGTTCTCCATCGCCTCGCCGCGCCGCTCCGCCGGGAAGCCCACCTGCTCGAGGATGGCCGGGATCGCCGTGCGCGTCTGCCGCGGCGTCATGCCGTAGAAGCGGGCCGCGTACGAGAGGTTCTCGGTTGCCGACATCTTCTTGAAGAAGCTGGCTTCGACGGAGACGCGGTTCACGAGCCTGCGGATCGTGCGCTCCTCCCTGAACGCGTCGTGGCCGAAGATGCGCGCCTCGCCGCCGTCGTTCAGGAGGAGCGTCGAGAGCAGGCGGACGAGCGTCGACTTCCCCGAGCCGTTCTGGCCGAGGATCGCCACGCACTCGCCGCGCGCGATCGTGAAGGTGACGTCGACGAGCGCGGGCCAGGGCTTGCGGCGCGCGAAGCGTCCGGCCTCGCGGTCGCGGCGGCGGAAGGTCTTGCGGAGGTCGCGGACCTCGACCGCGGGCACGTCCTGGCGGACGGGCACGACGGGGCTGGGGGTGCGTGCTGCGACGATGGACATGCTGCTCCTTCGAGAACGACCGTGGAACGGAGAACGCGAGGCGCGCGCGAGAGGCGGCGGGCGGGCTCAGTGGCCGCCCGGCGTGCGCGACTGCCGGTTCATCACGTTCCGGAGCAGCATGGCCGACCAAGGGTAGGCGAGACACCCGGGAGCGTCAAATGTGCGGTTCGTGCGGGGCTATCCGTGTGCCGTCCGACGCAATCGCCGGCGGCCACGAGCGCTAGGCTCGATCTCGTGCGCTACCAGGTCGTGGATTGCCGCTGGGAGCTCGGCTGCCCCGGTCGCGGGCGCGAGCTGTACCTGGCGGGGCACGTTCCCGGCGCCTCGTTCCTCGACGTGGACGAGGATCTCTCCGACCTCTCCATCCCCGGGGCGGGGCGGCACCCGCTGCCGTCCGCGGAGCGGTTCGCCGCCGCCGCGGGTCGCGCCGGGATCGGCCCCGGCGTGTTCGTGCTCGCCTACGGCTCGCTCGGCGGCGCCGAGCGGCTCTGGTGGCTCCTTCGCCACTTCGGGCACGACGACTGCGCGGTCCTCATCGGTGGCCTCGACGCGTGGGGAGGCCCGCTGCGCGGCGGCGAGGAGGAGGTCGAGCCGGCGGAGTTCGCGCCGCGGGAGCGCGACGGGGACACCGTCACCGCCGAGGAGATCGTCGACCGCCTCGGCGACCCCGCGCTTGCGCTCGTCGACGCGCGGCCGCCGCATCGCTGGCGCGGCGAGCCGAACGAGATCGACGACCCGCCCGGCCGGATCCCGGGGGCGGTGAACGCCCCCTGGTCGGAGCCGCTGCCGGAGCTCCCGAACGGCGAGCTCGTCGCCTACTGCGGCTCGGGGATCACCGCCTGCGTCGTCCTCCACCGCGCCTGGCTGGCCGGGCGCGAAGGCCGTCTCTACCCGGGCTCGTGGAGCGAGTGGTCGCAGCGCGACCTGCCGATCGAGCGCTCCTGAGACGCTGGGAGACGGGGAGACGCTGCGCGTCTCGCCCTACGCCGTCGCGAGGTACGGGGTCCAGCGCTGCGGGATCCGCGGCGCGGCGAGCTGGATGAAGAGCACCGGCGCCGGCGGTCGCGGCACCGTGCGCAGCTGCATCCCGGCCTGCTCGAGCGTCCGGTCGCCCTTGCGCAGGTTGCAGGGCGCGCAGGCGGTGACGACGTTCTCCCACACCGACTCGCCGCCCTTCGAGCGCGGGACGACGTGATCGAGCGTCAGCCGGCCGCTCGAGGAGCCGCAGTAGGCGCAGCGCCAGCCGTCGCGCGCGAAGAGCGCGCGGCGCGAGATCTTCCGCTGGATCATCCGCGGCACGCGCACGTAGTGCAGCAGCCGGATCACGTGCGGCCAGATGAAGCTCCCCGACGCCGACCGGAGCGGCCGCTCGAGCCGCTCGACCACCTCGGCCTTCCCCTTGTAGACGAGCACGTACGCGCGCCGAACCGAGCACACATTCAGCGGCTCGTAGCTTGCGTTCAAGACGAGAACGTGCTGCAACCTGGCCGAAAGGTACCAGCGGCATCCGTCGCGAGCGCTGACGCGGCAGCCGCCTCCTCCCACCCGCCGGGGTCGAGGCCGGTGTCGCATCGAAGGTGACATGGGAGCGCAGCGTCGCGCGGCTACGAGCGCATGGCTCGCTCGACGGCTTCCTGCTCCTCGGGGGAGAGGGCGATCGACGT
>JADGHP010000095.1 GCA_019683855.1 Thermoleophilia bacterium | reverse complement strand
CGACTAAGGTTACCATGGGGGACGTCGCCTGACGCAGCGGCTCGAGAAGCTGCGCTTCTCGAGCCGCTCGAGGGAGCTCCGCGCGGCCGGAAGCGCGGTCTCGGCCGCGCTTCGTGGAGGACGCGTCGCGCCCGGCGCGAAGTGTGCCGGGATGCCTGCGAGGAAGGGTCGTCGTCGCGCGCGGTCGGGCGCCGTCCGGCGCTGGCTCGCGGTCGGCGCGCTCGTGCTCGTCGCGCTCCTCTACTACCGGCCGCTGCGCGCCTACCTGGACGCGCGCGCGCAGCGCGCGGAGCGCATCGCCGCGGTGCGGCGGCTCCGGGCGGAGCAGGCGGCGCTGGAGCGGCGGCTGCGCGCCTCCTCCTCGCTGCCGGTGCTCGTGCGGGAGGCGCGGGCGCTCGGCTACGTCCGCAAGGGCGAGCACCTCTTCATCGTCAAGAACGTCGAGCAGTGGCGGAAGCGGCAGCGGGCCGGGCATGCTCCGGGTCGTGGCCGCTGAACGCGAGATCGACCGCGAGATCGTCGCCCGGCAGCTCGGTCGCCCGCCGCGCGCGTTCCGGCGCGTCGCCGTGCGCTGCCCGTTCGGCGCGCCCGCGGTGACCGAGCAGAGCCCGTACGACCCCGACGGCGAGCCGTTCCCGACGACGTTCTACGTCACCTGCCGGCATCTCGTCGCGGCGATCTCGCGGCTCGAGGCGGCCGGCGGCGTGGAGCGCTGGACCCGAGCCGCCGCGGCCGACCCCGAGCTCGCCGCGAGTCGACGGCGCGCCGACGAGGAGCAGCGACGGCTGCGGCGCGAGCTCGCCGGCGGCCGCACCGGGCGCGACGGCGGCGCCTCGCTCGACCTCGGCGTCGGCGGCGCGCGCCGCGGCGGCAGCCTCAAGTGCCTGCACGCGCACGCCGCCTTCGCGCTCGCTCGCCCCGGCTACGCGCTCGGCGAGCGGATCGTGGGGGAGCTCGATCCGCTGTGGCCGGACCGCTGCTGCAGCCTCCCGGACGGCGTCTCTACCCTGGCGGCGTGATCGACGCGGTCGAGCTCGCCCGCCAGGAGTGGGAGGAGGCCCACCGCCGCCTCGAGGCGCTGCGCGGCGACCCGCGCCGCTACCGCCGCCTGCTCGTCCAGCTCGAGCTCGTCTCGGACGAGCTGCGCAAGCAGGTCGGGCAGACCTACACCCTCGCCGAGCTGGCCGCCGCCTACCACGACGCGGAGCGGTGGGCGCGCCCGCTCGTCGAGGAGCGGGCGCCGACGCCCGGCTGGGCCCGCGACCTCTCGACCGTGCTCGCCGCGGCGTTCCGCGGCTACCAGCGCGGCGCCGTCGACTACCAGCCGTGACCGAAAGCGTCCGGAAGCCCAGCCGCCGTCGCAGCCGCCGGCGCTCGCACGCGGCCACGCTGCGCGTGCTCGCCGCGGTCGCGGCCGCGGCCGCCCTCTTCGCGGTCGGGGTGGCGGTCGGCGAGTCGCTGCGCGACAACCCGCAAACCGGAGTGACGACGACGAACCTCACCACCGTCCGACCGTGAGCGCGCACCGGGGTGCGCGTGCCAGGGCGCTCGAGGTTCCGTGGTGTAAAAAGCATCAGCTTTGGCCAAGTTCCCACCGATGACGCTCGGAGACGAAAGCGGACGCCGAGGCGACCCCGAGTGGCTCACCCTGGGCCAGGCCGCGCGCTTCCTCGGCGTGGCGCAGAGCACGATCCGCAAGTGGTCCGACCAGGGCCGCGTGCCCGCCTTCTACACGCCCGGAGG
Source organism: Thermoleophilia bacterium (assembly GCA_019683855.1). Taxonomy (GTDB): domain Bacteria; phylum Actinomycetota; class Thermoleophilia; order Gaiellales; family Gaiellaceae; genus Palsa-739. Next base: position 4,408 of record JADGHP010000095.1, on the reverse strand, counting down.
CCATCGCCGCTACCGCCGCGGCGACCTCGAGGCGTTCCTCGCCCGCTCGGGTCCGGGCCGGGCGAAGGCGGGGCCGCTCGTCCTGCTCGTCGACGACGACGATCGCGTCCGCGAGCTGGTCCGCGTCTCGCTCGAGCTGGCGGGCTACACCGTCCGCGAGGCGGGGAGCGCCGAGGACGGTCTCGCGGCGATGGAGGAGCGCAAGCCCGACCTCGTGCTCCTGGACGTGATGATGCCGCACGTCGACGGCTGGGAGATGCTGCGCCGCATCCAGGAGCGCTACGGCGTCGGCGCGATCCCGGTCGTCATGTTCAGCGGCAAGGTGGACGAGACCGTCGAGACGCAGGCCGCCTCGCGCGGCGCGCGCGGCTTCGTCGGCAAGCCGTTCGACCTCGAGCAGCTCATCGAGCGGGCGAAGCAGATCGTCCCCGTCTAGGGCTCCGAGGCGCGCAGCAGCCCGGCGACGATGAGCGCGATCGCCGAGAGGAGGCTGATCCAGAGGCCGACGCCGCGGCTCGTCGTCGCGAAGTAGGTGTCCGGGACGGACAAGAGCCGCACGAGCACGAAGATGGTCGCGAGCGCGCCGAGCCCGATCAGGACGAGGCTCTCCGGCAGGGTCGCGGGCAGCTCGATCCCGGCCTCGCGCAGCGCCTCCAGGATCAGCGTCGCGAGCCCGATGAAGAAGACGAGCTTCCCCAGGGCTCCGGTGTGCCAGCCGGTGACCGCGAGCGACAGGCCGTCCGGCTCCGTCCCCACGTACCAGTCCGTGAACGCGGAGACGACCAGCACGAGCCCGGCGACCCAGGCGATCCGCTCCCCCCAGGCGGCGGGAACGAGCGGAGCGGGCGCGGGCCGCGGCGGGCGGAGCCGCGGGTCGGGGCGGAGCGGCGGCAGGGGCTCGGGCGTTTGCACAGTGCGCAGTATGGGCAAAGACGATCGGGAGCGTGTGGAGAGGGGCGTAGGGGTCATGAAGGCGGCGAGAGCGGGCGGACGGATCGGGGGGCCGTCCGCCGACGAGGTCGTCGAGCTCGCGACCGTGGGCGAGGCGGCCGTGGGCGAGTTCCGCTGCGCGGAGTGCGGCTACGGCGTGATCGTCCAGCGCGAGCTGCCCGCGTGCCCCATGTGCGGCGGGACGCGCTGGGAGCAGTCCGCCTGGAGCCCGTTCACGCGCACGCACACTGGCCCCGAGCCGCGGTAGAGGGATCGAGGCGCGCTCGGGCGGCGTCGCCCAATGTGCCTGGAACCCGCGCGCGGCGGCGGCGCACGTCCCGGCCGCGGAGCGGCCGCACGTGCGGCCTCCGGCCAACGCCGTCTCCGGCGCAACGCTACGAGAGGCCGCACTAGATGCCGAACAGGTGCTGGATCTCGCGCCAGCTCCCGACCACGAAGGCGCCGGCGAGCGCGATCAGCACCGCGAGCGCGACGTAGAAGCGGTAGTGCGCGAGCTGGTTCTCCTGTCGGCGCAGGAGGCGCGCGTTCCGCTGCGCGCGGTGGTAGCGGTAGCGCAGGTGGACGAGCGAAGGGTCGATGGGAGGCTCGTCGCCGGCGTCCGCAGGTGCCGGGGAAGCCCTCTGGGCCACGCCCGCATGGTAGTCGCTGCGGGCTCGCGGCGATACTGAGCGGCGTGACGACGACCGTCGACGCCGCCCGCGCGGCCGGGCGGCACGGACTCCCGGCCGAGGCGCTGGCGACGCTCACGCGCGCGCTCGTCGCCGCCGCCTCGCGCGCGCAGCTCGCCGACGCGCTCCACGATCTCGCCGAGGCCGCGCGGCGTGTCGCGGACGCCGACGTGGCGGTCGTGCGCGCGCTCGCACCGGGCGGCGTGCGGCTCGAGGCCGTGGCGGTCGCCGCGCCGGCGCCGCTCGCCGCCGAGCTCGAGGGCGGGCCGCTCCCGCTCGACGAGCTGCCGCGAGAGCCGCTCGACCGGCTCGACGAGGCGCCCGCGGCGGTCCGCCGCGCGGCGCGGCGCGCCGCCGCGCGCTCGCTCCTGCTCGTGCCGATCCGGGCCGAGGGCGGCGCCGCGTCGCTCGAGCTCCTGCGCGGAGGCGGGCCGTTCTCGGTGACGGAGCGGCTCGCGGCGGAGCTCGTCGCCGCCCAGGTCGGCCTCGCGCTCCGCGCCTTCGCGGACGGCGGCGCCGGGACGGGCATGTCGCTCGCGCGTCCGGCGCTCGACCTCGCGGGCGAGGCGCTCGCCGCCGCGCTCGACGAGGCGCAGGCCTCCGCCGAGATCGTCCGCCTCGCGGCGAGCCTCGTCGGCGCGCCGGCGGCGATCCTGTGGCGTCCCGCCGAGGACCGCGCGCTCGCGGTCGCGGCCTCGCACGGGGTCGCGGAGGGCGTCGACCTCGAGCCGGCGCGGGCGCTCGCCGAGCGGGCGCTGGCCGAGGCGGGCGCCGCGCACGCGCCGCTCGCGGAACCGCTCCCCGGCCGGGACGAGCTCACCACGCTGCCGCTCGGTCGGCCGCCGCTCGGGGTGCTCCAGGTGGTGCGGACCGAGGCGGATCCCCTCGCCGCGGAGCAGCTCGACCGGCTGGCGACGTTCGCGGTCCGCGCCGCGCACGCGCTGCGCTCGAGCTCGCATGCGCAGGAGCTCGCGCTCGAGCTCGAGCGGACGCGCGCCCTGCTCGCCGTGATCGGCCAGGCGACCTCGGAGCTCTCGGTCTCGCACACGCTCCAGACCGCGGTCGACCGCGTCGCCGAGCTGCTCGCCGTCGACCGCGTCGCCGTCTACCTGCGCGCCGGCGAGGAGGGAGGGCTCGTCCCGGCCGCCGTGCGCGGCGTCGCGGGACCCCACGCGCGTCTCGCCGAGCGGCTGCTGGACCTCGCGCTCGGGCCGGCGCGCGGGCGGGCGGTGGTCGAGGTCGCGGACGCGGCCCGCGATCCCCGTGTCCGCGACGTCGCGGCCTCTGTGCGCGAGGCCGGGGTTCGGGGCGCGATCGCGGTGCCGCTCGTTGTGCGCGAGGAGGTGATCGGCCTGCTCGCCGTCTACCCGGAGGGCCGGCGCGCCGCCACCGAGGACGAGACGGCGCTGCTCGCGGCGCTCGCGGGCCAGCTCGCCGTCGCCGTCCAGAACGCGCAGCTGCACGAGCGGGCGACCCGGCTCGGCGAGGAGCGGGAGGCGGCGCTGCACGCCGAGCGAGGCGCTGCTCGCCGCCTGCGCGCGCTCTACGAGGTGTCGCGCTCGTTCGCGCAGAGCCTGTCGCTGGACGAGACGCTGAAGGCGCTCGCGCGCACCGTCGTCGACGTCCTCGACGTGGACGCGGCTGTGATCCGGATGCCGGACGAGCGCCGCGAGCTGCTCGTGCCGCGGGCGGTGCACGTCAAGGACCCGCACCTCGCCGAGGCCGTGCAGGCGCTCCTCGACCGGCCGACGCCGTTCGGCGCCCGCCCGTGGCGGCGGCTGTTCCGGAGCGCCCAGCCGGTGCGGATCGGGCGCGGGGACACGCGCAACCCGGGCGGCACGGGTCACCTGCTCGAGGCGTTCCTCGAGCAGGGCTGGACGGTGGCGCTCGTCCCCGTCGCGAAGTCGGGAGAGGTGATCGCGTCCCTCTCGATCCTCTCGTGCCGGCCCGGCAGCCCGATCGCGGACGAGACGCTCGACGCGGCGGTCGCGATCGCAGGGCAGGCGGCGCTCGCGATCGACAACGCGCGGCTCTACCAGCAGCAGAAGCGGTTCGCCGACACGATGCAGCGCTCCCTGCTGCCCCGCTCGCGGCCGCTCGTGCCGGGCCTCGAGGTGGGGGAGATGTACGAGTCGTCGGCCCGCGTCGACGTCGGCGGCGACCTCTACGACTTCCTCGCGCTCGAGGACGGGCGGCTCGCGGTGGTGCTCGGCGACGTCACCGGACACGGCGTCGACGCGACCGCGGACATGGCGATGGCGAAGTTCGTCTTCCGCTCGCTTGCCCGCGAGCACCCCGAGCCGGGCGCCTTCCTCGCCGCCGCGAACGACGTCGTGGTCGACGAGATCGCGACCGGCAAGTTCATCACGATGGCGTACCTCGCGGTCGACGGCGCCCGCGGCGAGGTGGCGTGCGCGAGCGCCGGCCATCCGGCGCCGCGGCTCGTCCTCCCCGACGGCGTCGTACGGGGGCTCGACGCGGGCGGGCTCGCGCTCGGGATCGACGTCGGGCAGCGCTACGAGGAGGTCCGGGCCGAGCTCCCGCTCGGCGGGACGCTCGTCCTCTACACCGACGGGGTCGCCGAGGCGCGGCGCGGGAGCGAGCAGTACGGGATCGAGCGGCTCGACGCCCTGCTCGCGGCGCGACGCGAGCTGCCGGCGCGGGCCCTCGCGCAGGCCCTCGCCGAGGATGCGCGCGAGTTCGCGGGCGGCGAGCTGTCGGACGACCTCGCGGTCGTCGTCATCCGGCGGACGGGTTGAGCGGCGAGCGCCCGCGCATACACGGGGAGG
>JADGHP010000094.1 GCA_019683855.1 Thermoleophilia bacterium | reverse complement strand
GCGGGGGTCGAGCTCGTGTTCACGCCGAAGGAGGAGGTGGGCCTCGTCGGCGCGGCCGCGTTCGACCACGAGCGGCTGCGGGCTCGGGTCGGGTACGTGTACGACCAGGCGGCGCCGATCGGGGAGATCGTCCTCGGCGCCCCCTGGTCGCGGTCGCTCGAGGTGCGCTTCCACGGCCGCGCCTCCCACTCGGGGATGTTCCCGGAGGAGGGACGGTCCGCGATCCAGGCCGCGGCGAGGGCGATCGCCGACCTGCGGCTCGGCCGGCTGGACGACGAGACGACCGCGAACGTGGGCGTCATCTCGGGCGGTACCGCCGGCAACATCGTCCCGGAGTGGTGCACGTTCCTCGCCGAGGCGCGCTGCCACGACGAGCGGAAGCTGGCGGAGGTCGTGCAGGAGATGCTCGACGCGTTCTCGTTCGCCGCTACCGCCGCCGACTGCGAGGTCGAGGCGCAGGTGCGCAAGAGCTACACCGGCTACCGGCTGCGGCGGGACGAGGAGGCGGTGCGCCTCGCCGCCGCCGCGCTCGAGCGCTGCGGGCACGAGGTGAGCTACGCGCTCTCGGGGGGCGGGGCGGACGCGAACGTCTTCAACGAGCGCGGCCGCCGCTGCGTCAACCTCGCGAACGCGATGACGGACATCCACACGCCGGGGGAGCGGATCGCGGTCGCCGACCTGGAGGCGATGGTGGACGTGACGCTGGCGCTGATCGAGCAGGCGCGAGCGTGACCGCGCGACCCGAGGCGTGAGCATGCGGCCCGACTCCTCGCGCACCGTCTACGCGGGACGGCTGATCGGGGTCACGGTGGAGCGCTGGGGCGCGCACGAGCGCGAGGTCGTCGAGCACCCGGACGCCGTCGCGGTCGTCGCCGTCGACGCGGAGGGCTGTGTGACGCTCGTCCGGCAGCTGCGCGAGCCGGCGCGCAAGCGGCTGCTCGAGCTGCCGGCGGGCACGGCGGAGCCAGGGGAGGAGCCGCTCGCGACGGCGCGGCGGGAGCTGCGCGAGGAGTGCGGGCTGACCGGCGGCGAGTGGCGCGAGCTGGCGGCGTTCTGGACGACGCCCGGCTTCTGCCGCGAGCGGATGCACCTGTTCGCCGCCGAGGGCGTCGCCGCCGGCGAGGCCGAGCCGGCGGGCGACGAGGAGCTCGAGCTTGTCCGCTGGCCGCTCACGGAGGTCGAGGAGCGCCTCGCGGAGATCGAGGACGCGAAGACCCTCGCGGGCCTCCTCCTCTACCTCCGCACCCGCCGCTGACGCCACCCACACGTCCGAGAGCGACAGTGTCCGCTTCGGACCTGCCCCTGGGCGCACCCCCCACCCAGGGTGGGGTCCTTCGTCCCTCCTCCCTCGAGATCGACGATACCGGCGAACCTGGTACCGATCCGTCGCAGCTTCGTCGGGGAAGCGCACAGCGGGCGGATCGACGGCACGTCGTGCGCGGGGGGTCGTCCGCGCGCTAATGTCTCCGCGTTTTGCGGATCGGGGTCGCGAAGGAGATCAAGACCGACGAGTACCGCGTGGCGCTGACGCCCGCCGGCGCGCGCGAGCTGGTCCAGCGCGGGCACGAGGTGCTCGTCGAGACGACCGCCGGCGAGGGGAGCGCCTTCCCGGACTCCGAGTACGAGCGAGCGGGCGCGCGGATCGTCTCCGTCGACGACGTGTGGGCCGAGTCGGAGCTGCTCCTCAAGGTGAAGGAGCCGATCGAGCCCGAGTACCACCGCCTGCGCGAGGGTCTCGTCCTGTTCACCTACCTCCACATCGCCGCCGACGAGCCGCTGACGCGCGCGCTCGTCGACAGCGGGATCGCCGCCGTCGCGTACGAGACCGTCGAGACCGACGACCACCGGCTGCCGCTGCTCGCGCCCATGAGCGAGATCGCCGGCCGACTGGCGCCGCAGGCCGCGGCGCACTTCCTCGAGAAGCCGCTGGGAGGACGCGGCGTCCTGCTCGGCGGCGTACCGGGCGTCGCGCCGGGCAACGTGGTTGTCCTCGGCGGGGGCATCGTCGGCTACAACGCCGCCATCATCGCGCTCGGCCTCGGGGCGCAGGTGACGATCCTCGAGCGCTCCATCGACCGCATGCGCCACCTGGACGAGATCCTGTCCGGCCGCGTCAGCCTGCTCATGTCGTCGACCCTCCAGGTCGAGGAGTCGATCGCGAAGGCGGACGTCGTGATCGGCGCCGTCCTCATCCCGGGGGCGCGCGCGCCGAAGCTCGTCACCCGCGAGATGCTGCGCGAGATGAAGCACGCCGCGGTGATCGTCGACGTGGCGATCGACCAGGGCGGTTGTATCGAGACGGCTCGCCCGACCACGCACTCGGACCCGGTGTACGAGGTGGACGGCGTGACGCACTACTGCGTCGCGAACATGCCCGGCGGCGTCCCGATCACCTCCACGAAGGCGCTCACGAACGCGACGCTGCCGTACGTGGAGGCGATCGCCGAGCACGGCCTCGCCGGGGCGGTCGCGCGCGACCCGGCTCTCGCCCGGGGCGTCAACGTGCTGGGCGGCAAGATCACGCACGCCGCGGTGGCGGAGGCGCACGGGCTCGAGTTCACGCCGCTCGAGGACGCGCTGCCGGCGCTGCAGAGCCGGTAGCGGCGTCCGCTAGGTCTTCGGCGTCGAGTCGGGCTGCTTCGCGGGCGAGAGCTTCACCACCACCCACGTCACACCGGCGGCGACGGCGACGACCGCCACGATGTAGACGCAGAACGCGAGCAGTCCCAGGGCGGTCGTCATGCCCCGCCTAGAATAGCCCCATGGCCCGAGCATGCGTGATCGTCCTCGACGCGGTCGGCGCCGGCGCGCTCCCGGACGCGGCCGCCTACGGCGACGAGGGATCGGACACGCTCGGGAACGTCGCGCGCGCCGTCGGCGGCCTGGACCTGCCAAACATGGAGGCGCTCGGGCTCGGCAACGTCGAGCCGCTCGAGGGCTGCCCGCCCCAGCCGGGGGCGCCGGCGGTAGCGGGGCGGCTGCTCGAGCGCTCGAAGGGGAAGGACACGACGACGGGTCACTGGGAGCTGATGGGCGTCGTGACGGCGCAGCCGTTTCCGACGTACCCGCACGGCTTCCCCCACGACGTCATCGACCCGTTCATGCACCGCACCGGCCGGGGGGTGCTCGGCAACAAGCCGGCGTCGGGGACGGAGATCATCCAGGAGCTGGGCGAGGAGCACCAACGCACGGGCAAGTGGATCGTCTACACGTCCGCCGACTCGGTCTTCCAGATCGCGGCCCACGAGGAGACCGTGCCGCTCGAGGAGCTCTACGCGGCGTGCCGGATCGCCCGCGAGATCCTCACGGGCAAGCACGCCGTCGGGCGCGTGATCGCCAGGCCGTTCGTCGGCGAGCCCGGCAACTACACGCGCACGCCCAACCGGCACGACTTCTCGCTCGAGCCCCGCCGCCCGAACTACCTCACCCTGGTGCGCGAGTCCGGCGTGCGCGTCTACGGCGTCGGGAAGATCGGCGACATCTTCGCCGGCTGCGACATCGACGAGTCGTTCCCGACGAAGTCGAACCTCGACGGCATCCAGCAAACCGAGCGGCTGCTGCGCGAGCTGGACGACGGTTTCGTCTTCGTCAACCTCGTCGAGACCGACATGCTCTGGGGTCACCGCAACGACCCCGTCAACTTCCATCGCTGCCTGCAGGCCTTCGATCGGCGACTGCCGGACCTGCTCGCCGCGCTCCGGCCTGGCGACCTCCTGATTCTCACCTCCGACCACGGCTGCGACCCGACGACGCCGTCCACCGACCACTCGCGCGAGCACGCGATGTTCCTCGCGTACGTCGAAGGCCGTAACGCGGCCGGGCGGATCCACCAGGGCGAGTTCGCCGACGTCGGCGCCACGGTCAACGCCTGGCTGAACGGGAAGGCGCCGTCGCGCGGCATCCCGGGACAACCGGTCGTCACCCCGTGACGTCGCCCGGAGACCCGGCTCCGGCGGCGGACACGTGATCCGGCCGGCGGAAGTCATCCAGCGCAAGCGCGACGGCGCGGAGCTCGCCCCGGACGAGCTCGCCGAGCTCGTGCTCGCCTATGCACGCGGCGAGGTGCCCGACTACCAGCTCGCCGCCTTCTGCATGGCGGTCTACTTCCGCGGGCTCTCCGACGCCGAGACGTTCGCGCTCACCGACGCGATGGTGCGCAGCGGCGAGACGATCGACCTCGGCGCCCGCATCGGCCGCCGGGTCGTCGACAAGCACTCGACCGGCGGCGTGGGGGACAAGACGACGCTCGCCGTCGGGCCGCTCGTCGCCGCCTGCGGCGTGCCGTTCGGGAAGATGAGCGGTCGCGGCCTCGGCCACACCGGCGGCACGCTCGACAAGCTCGAGTCGATCCCCGGGTTCCGGGTCGAGCTGACGACGGACGAGCTCGTCGCGCAGGTGCGCGAGATCGGGCTCGCGATCGTCGGCCAGACGGCCGACCTCGTTCCCGCCGACAAGAAGCTGTACGCGCTGCGCGACGTCACCGCCACAGTCGACCAGGTCTCGCTGATCGCGGCGAGCATCATGTCCAAGAAGATCGCCGCCGGCGCGGACGCGATCGTCCTCGACGTCAAGGTTGGCGACGGCGCCTTCATGAAGACGCTCGACGAGGCGCGCACGCTCGCCGAGGCGATGCGCGAGCTCGGCCGCCGCGCCGGCCGCGACGTCGTCTGCGTCCTCACCGACATGGACCAGCCGCTCGGGCGCGCGGTCGGGAACGCGCTCGAGGTGCGCGAGGCGCTCGCCACCCTGCGGGGCGAGGGGCCCGCCGACTTCAGCGAGCTCGTGCTCGACGCCTCCGCGCACCTGCTCGCGCTCTCCGACCTCGGCGTCGACCGCGTCGAGGCGCGACGGCGCGCCGAGCAAGCGGTCGCCGACGGCTCCGCGGTCGCGGCGTTCGAGCGCTGGGTGCGCGCGCAGGGCGGCGATCCCGACCCCGAGGCGTTGCCCAAGGCGCCGCTGATCCGCGAGGTGCTCGCGCCGCGGGACGGCTACGTCGCGCGGCTCGCGGCGCTGCCGATCGGGCTGGCGGCGCTCCATCTCGGCGCGGGCCGGCGCACGAAGGAGGACCCGATCGACCACAGCGTGGGCGTCGTCTGTCACCGCAAGCGTGGCGACGCGGTCGAGCACGGCGAGACGCTCGCCGAGATCCACGCTCGCGACGAGGAGACCGCCCGGGAGGCGGCCGACGCGGTGCTCGCCGCCTACGAGCTCGCCGACGAGCCGCCGGCGGCACGGCCGATCGTCCTCGACACGCTCGCGTGAGCCTGCTCCTCGCCGACTAGGCTGGCCGTGTGCCGGAGCTCCCCGAAGTCGAGAGCGTGCGCCGACAGCTCGAGCCCGGCCTCGTCGGCAGGCGCATCGAGCGCGTCGAGATCGCCGACTCGCGCCTCGTCCGCCCGTACGAGCCCGTCGAGGTGGCGGCGGAGCTCGAGGGCGAGCGCGTCGCTGCGCTGGAACGGCGCGGCAAGTATCTGATTGTCCGGTTCGAGAGCGGTCGCGTTCTCCTGATCCACCTCCGGATGACGGGGAGCCTTCGACACGCGCCGGCCGGGACGCTCGAGCCCGACCCGTACCGTCGCGCCGTTGTCAGTCTAGACGACGGATCGGACGTCGCCTACCGCGACGTGCGTCGCTTCGGCACCTGGCTCGTGCTCGAACCGGAGGAGGCGGGTCCCTACCTCGACGCGAGGGTGGGGCCGGAGCCGCTCGACGGGGTCTTCACCGCGGCTCGCCTCGGGGAGCGGCTCGCGCGCCGCCGCGCGCCCGTGAAAGCGGTGCTCCTCGACCAGCGCACGCTCGCGGGGCTGGGGAACATCTACGTCGACGAGGCGCTCTGGCGGGCGCGCATCAACCCGCTGCGAAGCGCCGCGAGCCTCGACCGCGACGAGCTGCGCCGCCTCCACCGCGGCATCCGCTCGGCGCTCGTGCACGGGATCGCGCGGCAGGGCTCGACGCTTCGCGACTACGCGCTCCCCGACGGCGGCTCCGGGCGGATGCAGGACGAGTTCCGGGTGTACGGGCGCGGCGGCGAGCCGTGCAGCCGCTGCGGCACCCCGATCGCGAGGACGCGCGTCGCCGGCCGCGGCACGTGGCTCTGCCCGCGCTGCCAGCCGGAGCCGGAGTCTCAGGCGGCGAGCAGCGCGTCGAGCTCGCCCTCGCGGTCGAGGCGCCAGAGCTCGGCGTAGCCGCCGATCGGCCGG
>JADGHP010000010.1 GCA_019683855.1 Thermoleophilia bacterium | reverse complement strand
GGAGGTGCGCGATCGGCGACGCTGAGCTCGAGCCGCTCGAGCTGCTCGCCGAGGAGGCCGGGCTGCCGCAGTGGGATCTGCCCGAGGAGCTGCGGCGGCGCTACGGAGGCGGGCTCGGCTTCGAGCTGCCGCGCACGATCGCGAATTTCGTCCAGACGATCGACGGCGTGGTCGCGATCCCCGCGCTTGCGCGCTCGAACGCGCTGATCGCGGCCGAGAGCGCGGCCGACCGGTTCGTGATGGGGCTCCTGCGCGCCTGCGCCGACGTCGTCGTCGTCGGCTCGGGGACGCTGCGCGCCTCGCCGCGGGGGACGTGGCGCGCCGACCGCGCCTATCCACCCGCCGCCGAGGGCTTCGCGGAGCTGCGGCGGCGGCGCGGGCTGCCCGAGCAGCCGGCGGTCGCGATCGTCACCGCGGGCGGCTCCTTCGACCCCGCGCATCCGGTGCTCGAGCGGGGCGCGATCGTGCTCACGACCGCCGCGGCGGCCGCTCGGATCGCGGCTGCCGTGCCCTCAGCCACCGAGGTCGTGGCCGTGAGCGAGGGCGCCACCGTCGACGTCGCCGCCGCCCTCGCCGTCCTCCGCGGGCGGGGCCACCGGCTCGTCCTCTCGGAGGGTGGGCCCGCGCTCCTCTCCTCCCTCCTCGCCGCCGGCTGCCTCGACGAGCTCTTCCTCACCGTCTCGCCGCTCCTCGCCGGGCGGGGCGAGGGCCGCCGCCTCGCGCTCGTCGAGGGTCTCGAGCTCCTGCCCGACCTGCGCGTCGAGGGTGCGCTGCGCTCGGTGCGCCGCAGCGGCAGCCACCTCTTCCTCCGCTACGCGCTCTAGCTCCTCCCACCCACGTTCTCGTATCGGCGCCGCCGCGGCGGATCGCGACGTCTCGGAAACAGCTCCGCAACGATTCCCTGGCAACTCGCGTCGGGCCCCCGCGGATCGCGCTGCACCGCGCTACACCGCAGGCATGCGTCCGCCGATCGGTCGGCTAGCCTCGCGCCATGCTCCTGCCTGGAGGCTCGCTCCCGTGAACGCGCGCGAGCTCTTCGCCGCCCTCGCCGGCGTTCCCGGCGCCCGCCGTCTGCCCGTCGAGCCAGACAGCATCGTCGAGGCCACGCTCCTGGCGGGTGTCGAGGTGGCTCGGGCCGCCTCGATAGACGACCAGGCGCTGCGTCAGGCGTGGCGCGCACGGTCCGGTGGAGGCGCCGACCCGCTCCTGCTCGTCGCCGACGAGCCCGACACGGGGGGCGCCGTTCGCGCGCTCGGGCCGCAGCGAGCGGACGGCCCGATCCGCGTCGTCGGGGCCGACCAGCTCCTCGACGTGCTGCGACGGCTGCCTGCTCTCTCGCCTCGCCGCCTGCTCCCGACCACGCGCCGGAGGTAGCCGGCGTCGCCTCGGCCGAGCGCTTTCGGGCCCAGTCCGAGGGCGAGGGGATCCGGCTCGCCTCCTCCGCCCTCGGGCCCCTGCTCGAGGTGCCGCTCTTGCCTTCACAGGCCGCGGCCGACCTTCTCGCAAAGCTCAGGCGCGGCGAGGTGTTTCCGTACGGCGCCGGCCGGTGGTGCTGCTTCGCCACTCAGGAGCTGAACGAGACCTTCGACCGGCATCTTTGGCAGGGAGCGGCCGACGGCTGGGCGCTGTGGAAGGGCGAGAGCTTCGATCAATACGACCCGCATGGAGCAGAAGCTCGTGTCTGCCCCCCGAGTGAGCAGGCGCTGCGCGAGGCGTACAAGTCACGTCCGGGGTCCGGGTCGATCGTCTCGGAGAGCGTCTCGGTCGCCAGGCGCGCCGAGGCGCTTCGGCGGGAAGTGGGCCGGCCGAGGGTTGCGTTTCGCGATGTGACGCGGGCCACCGACTCCCGGACTGTTCGCGCCGTCTTGGTCCCTCCAAAGACATTTCTGACCCACAAGGCGCCATACCTGACGTTCGTCGACGGCGACGACCGCGCACGCGCGGCGTGTCTTGGGATCTTGAACAGCCTGCCCTTCGACTGGCAGGCGCGGCGATTCGTCGAGACGAACTTGACGTTCGTCATCCTCGAAGGGCTCCGTGTTCCCCGCCTGACCGACGAGGCCTACGAGGCGATCGCCCGTGCCGCCGCCCGGCTCTCCTGCCCCGACGAGCGCTTCGCCGCGTTCGCCGAGGCCTGCGGGGTTGAGTGCGGGCCGCTCGACCCGAAGGAGCGGGAGCGCCTGCGCGTCGAGATCGACGCCTGGGTCGCCCACGCCTGGGATCTCGACGACGCGGAGCTCGAGCTCGTCGTCTCCGACTTCACCCTCGACGCCGTCCCGGAGACCTACCGCGCCCGCCTCCGCCAGCGTCTCGCCGACCTGCGCCGACCATCGTCCATGGTTCAGTGAGGAGGGATCGGCCACCGCGCATCGACCGCGGCGTCGGACCTGAACACCGCGCGGAACTCCGCATCCTCGATTGCGCGGCGAATAGCCGCTCGAAGCAGATCTTGCGCGAGTGGAAGCAGATCCTGAACGAGGACGTTCGTCGGTGCAGGCTGCTGATCGCGGGGCGTCCACACCTGAGCCCCGTGCGCAGCCTCGGACCTCGCCTTGTAGAGCTCCTTCGCGTAGCTCTCATCAACCCCGGCGATGCCGACCTCGTCCGCGAGCTTCGGGAGGCGGGTCCGGAACTGCCGAGCGGAGAATCGAGGCTGCGACCGCAGGAGTCCCTCGAGGCCGATGACGATGAGCAGCAGCGCACGCTCAATAAACGGCAGGCGAATCGCGTCCTCGCTGACGTTCAACGGGTGGACGACCCGCCACGGCAACTCGTCCTTCACCCGGAGCCAGGCGGCGAGCAGGCTCCTGAGGGCGCAGGCCTCTGAGGCGGTAAGCCAGTCCCGGTCATTGCGCAACCGATGGGTCTCGAGAAAGCCGCTCCTGAAGGGGATGACCTGCCGTGCGCCATCCTCGTGGTCGACGATGCGGGCGGCATACTCCAGGGAGTAGCCGTTGTCGCGGATCAGACGCGACAGCACCATGGCGTAGAAGATCAGGTGGTCCTCGTCCCAGGTGTAGGGCCGATCCTCGTACACGGCCGGGTCGACCTCGAGGATGAACGAGTAGAGCTGACCGCACCCTCGCACCGGAATGAAGAAGTGGCCACGAGGCGAGCAGGCATTTATCACCAGCTCGGCATCCTCATCGGGCAATCGCTCGAGCGTGAGGTGGGGCGCAAGCTCGGCCCTCTCCACTTGAGGCCCGCTGGGCTCGTCCTTCGTCTCCACGTGCGAGGTCGGGATGAGCAAGACGTCGCGCACGCGTTGCACGGGACTTGGACTCGCCCGCGAGACGAACCGGGGAAGCGCGGATGCGTCCACGCGGCATCGATCGGCGTCCATGGGCTCCGAGTCTACGGAGCCCTCCGGCGATCGCTACGACGCCGTCATGCGGAGGCCGCTCGCGCCTTGCGGGGCACGATGCGGATGTCTGCGCCGAGCTCCTCGGCGATGGACGCGACGAGCCGAAGCTCCGGGTTGCTTCTTGCCGTGAAGAGGCGGCGGATGCTCGACGGGTCGCGGCCGATGTGCCGTGCGAGCTCGGTCTTCGTGAGCCCGGCCCTCTCGCGCAGCTCGTCGAGCTGGCGGATGACCGCGTCCACCTGAGCGATCTCGCGGCGGGCGCGCTCGTACTCCTCTCTGAACCCGGCGTCCTCCATGCGCGCGGCGAGCATCCGCTCGTGGTAGCTCGTGTCCGGCCGCTTCGGCATCAGACCTCCTCGACGTACCCATCGTGGCGTAAGCGCCACGGCGTAGGCGTAGCATAGATGCAACGCTGAGCCCGGCTTGAGGTGGCCCGAGCTGCGGAGGTTTTGAAATGCCAGACTGGCATCTCAGGGCGAGAGGTCGACGGCGGCGACGCGAGCGAGTAGCCTCTCCTCGCCGTCAAGCGCACGTACGACCTGGAGGCCGACGCGCTCGCCATCGAGCTGGCCGAAGGCGCCGTCGCCCGCACGGTCGAGGTGGGCACCGGAACCCTTGTCGACCTCGACGCGGCGGGGCGCGTCCTATCGATCGAGTCCTCAAACCAGGGCACCGCTGGCCGCTCGACGAGGTGCTCGAGCGCTTCGCTCTGGAGCGGAGCGACCGAGCGATGCTCGCGGGCATGTGGGCCGCTCGGCCGACGCTCGAGCTCTGCGAGCTCGCTCCGCTCCCGGCCGACCAAGCCGTCATGTCGCTGAGCTAAGCTAAGGCAACTAAAGATCGCGGGCGAGGGGTCCGCCTCCCCCGGGAAGGAGCAGGGCGGTGCAGGTGAACATGCACGAGGCGAAGACGCAGCTCTCGCGGCTCGTGGAGCGGGCGGCTGCGGGCGAGGAGGTGGTGATCGCGAAGGCCGGCAAGCCGGTCGCGAAGCTCGTTCCCGTGAACGGCGGGAAGCCCGAGCCGAGGCGGCTCGGCGCCTGGAAGGGCAAGCTCTGGCTTGCCGAGGACTGGGACTCCGACGAGGTGAACGAGGAGATCGCGCGCGACTTCTACGAGAGCGAGATCTTCCCGCCCGACAGCGAGGAGTGAGGCTCCTCCTCGACACGAACGCGCTGATCTGGGCGCTCCTCGACGACCCGTCGCTCACGCAGGAGGCTCGCGCGGCAATCGGTGAGAGGGGAAACCACATCGCGGTCAGCGTTGCCTCGGTCTGGGAGATCTCGATCAAGCACCGTGCCGGCAAGCTCCGCCCGCCCGTCGACGACGTCGTTGGGGATCTCGCCCGGCGGTTCAGCATGCTGCCGATCGCGCCCGAGCACGCCTGGGCCGCAGGGCAGCTCCCCCTCCATCACCGCGACCCGTTCGACCGGATCCTGGTCGCCCAGGCCCAGCTCGAGGGCTTGACGATCGTCACGCGTGACCCGAAGATCGCGCGCTACCAGGTCGCCATTCTCCCCGCGTGACGCCGACGAGCCGCGCCGACATCCTCGACAACCTCGAGCGAAGCCACGCGGACGGCCTCGCCTACCTCGCCGCCGACCTGCCCGCCGAGCACCCGCTGTCGGTCGCGAGCGGCTACGTCGACCTCGCCGGGCTGCACGCGCTCGCCCAGGTCTCCGATCGGCCTCGCCTTCATCGAGGAGTACGCGCTCAAGCAGGGACACGCGGCGCTCGTCGTCTGCCCGGCGCAGCTCCGCGAAAGCTGGGAGACGCGGATCAAACAGGCCCGCCTGCCGGCCGAGGTGCTGTCGTTCCAGGAGCTCGCGACAGACGAGCAGCTCGTACCCGGCGTCCCCGGGGCCTCGCGGCGGCTCGCGAGCGACAAGGAGGCCTACCGGCTCGTCGTCGTCGACGAGGCGCACGCGCTCCGCAACGAGGACACAACCTGGTACCGGGCCATGGAGCGGCTGCTCGGCGGAGAGCGCAAGCAGCTCGTCCTGCTCACGGCCACGCCGGTGAACAACGGCCTCTGGGACCTCTACAACCTCGTCATGCTGTTCGCGCGCCACGACCGCGCGTTCAGTCCGGCCGGAATCCCGTCGCTGCGCCGCCTGTTCGTGCGCGCCGGCGCGGGCGAGCGCGACCCGGAGAGCCTCGACCCCGACGTCCTCTTCCCGGTCGCGGACGCCGTCTCGGTGCGACGGGACCGGCGCTTCATCCAGGACACTACCCCGGCGCGGTCTTCCCCGACGGAACGCCCGTGCGCTTCCCCGAGCCGCGACCCGAGACCCGGCGCTACGACCTCGACGCCGCCCACCCGGGGCTATTCGGGGAGATCGTGCGCTACATCGGGGCGCTCACGATGGCGCGCTACCGGCCGAGCGCCTACCTCGCCGTGGCGGAAGAGGTGCAGGCCGAGACGCAGCTCGCCGGCCTGCTCCAGTCCCAGCTCCTCAAGCGGTTCGAGTCCTGCTGGCAGGCCTGCCTCGTGACCGTCGAGCGGCTCATCGCCGCCCACGACGCCTTCCTCGCCGCCTGGGACGAGGGTCGCGGGCACGTGCCCTCGAAGGCGACGCTGCGCGAGGCCGCGCGGCTCGAGGCGCAAGAGGCGGGCATCGGCGCCTGGGTCGAGGACGCCCTGGCAGCCGACGAGGACACTCGGCCGGCCTCCGACTTCCGGCCGGACTACGGCGAGGCCGTCGCCGCCGACCGGGCGCGACTCGAGGCGATCCGCGGCCAGCTCGCGGGCATGTCGGCGGCGAGCGATCTCGCGGACGGCGCCGACCCGGTCCTCCGTGCTCACGCCGCCGTAGGAGGCGTCGATCGCCTCCCGGACGAGGTGCGCGACGGAGACGGAACGCCGACTCGCCTCCGCCTCGAGCCGACGGCGCTGGTCGGGCTCAGGAGGATCTGGAGCCGCCCCGTGCAGATACACACAGCCGACACACCGGATGGAGCGCGCCCGCGCCGGCGCCGTCCTCGAGCGGCCGGCTACTCGCCGAGCCGCCGGTAGAGGCGGTCGATCAGCTCCGGCATCGCCTCGAGGCGCTCGGTGATGACCCGCAGCCGGTACTCGCGGAAGTGCTCCGGCTCGACGCCGAGCGCGCGAGCGATCCTCTCCACCACCTCGTTCGAGGGCACCGGCCGGTTTCCGTGCACGAGGTGGTTCAGGTAGCCGGCCGAGAGGCTCGTGCGCGCCGCCAGCTCCCGGTAGGTGACGCCCGCCTCGGCCATCAGCCGCTCCATGGTGGGCCCGAAGGGCTCCTCGCTGAATCTCCGTCGCCTCGCCATCGTCACGGTTCCTTGCCGAGATCGGCAACATCTAATCGCGTCTCGGCGCCGGTTGCACGCTCGCGGACGTCGACTTTGCCATCCTCGAGGCTCTTGCGGCCGGCCGTGACGCGCACCGGGCAGCCGATCAGGTCGGCGTCGGCGAACTTCTCCCCCGCGCGCAGGTCGCGATCGTCGAGGAGAACGTCCTTGCCTGCGGCGGAGAGCGCCTCGGCCGCGCGGAGCGCGATCTCCTCGGCGCCGGGGAGCGCCACCACGTGCGCGTCGTAGGGCGCGACCGAGGCCGGCCACGCGATGCCGTGCTCGTCGTGGTGCTGCTCGACCACCGCCGCCATCACGCGGCCCGGGCCGATCCCGTAGCTGCCCATCACGAGCGGCTTCTGCCGGCCGTCCTCGTCGAGGAAGGTAGCGCCGAGGGGCACCGAGTAGCGGGTGCCGAGCTTGAAGATGTGCCCGAGCTCGATCGCGGTCTGCACGTGCAGGCGGCCGCCGCAGCGCGGGCACGCGTCGTCCTCCTTGGTCGCCCGGATGTCCGCGAACTCCGGCTCGTAGTCGCGGCCGGCCTGGACGCCGCGCAGGTGCCAGCCGTCCCGGTTGGCCCCGGCGACGAACTGGCCCTCGCGCAGGGTCTCGTCGGCGATGACGCGCCCCTTGAAGCCGACCGGGCCGAGCGAGCCTCCGCTGGCGCCGAAGGCCGCGCGGATCTCCTCGTCGGTCGCCGGTCGGAAGTCGCTCTCGAGCTCGCCCATCAGCTTGTCCTCGGAGAGGCGATCGTCGCCGCGGACGAGCGCGAGCACGAGCGTCCCGTCGCTCGTCACGACCGGCATCGCCTTCGACGTCGCGGCCGGGTCGATGCCGAGGAACTCGGCCAGAGCCTCGATCGTCGTCACGCCCGGCGTCTCGACCTCCTGCGGCGCCGCGAGCGGAGGCGGGAACTCGGGCGGCCGCGGCACGCCGCTCGCCGCGTCCATGTCAGCCGCGTAGTCGCCGTTCACGCAGGTGACGAGGACGTTCTCGCCGGCGCCGGCCGGCGCGAGGAAGTCCTCGCTCTCGGAGCCGCCCATCAGGCCCGACTCCGCCTGGACGCGGTAGAACTCGAGCCCGCAGCGCGCGAAGATCCGCGCGTACGCCTCGCCGTGGCGCCGGTAGCTCACGTCCAGCCCCGCCTCGTCGCGGTCGAACGAGTACGAGTCCTTCATGATGAACTCGCGCACCCGAAGGAGCCCTGCCTTGGGGCGCGGCTCGTCGCGGTCCTTCGTCTGGAAGTGGTACCAGGACTGGGGGAGCTGGCGGTACGACTGCAGCTCGGCCGCGTGGAAGGTCAGCGTCTCCTCGTGCGAGAGCGGCAGCACGAACGGCCGGCCGCTCCGGTCCTCGAGCTTGAACACCTCGGGCGCGTCGAAGCGCTCGGTGCGCTGCCAGAGCTCCGCGGGCGTCAGCACGGGCGCGAGCATCTCCTGCGCGCCGATCGCGTCCATCTCCTCGCGCACGATCTGCTCGATCTTGCGGTGGACGCGCCAGCCGAGCGGCAGGAACGTCCACAGTCCCGCGCTCACCTGGCGGATGAAGCCGCCGCGGACGAGCAGCTTGTGCGAGACGGCCTCCGCGTCGGCGGGGGCGTCGCGCAGCGTCGGGAGGAAGAGCTGAGAGGCTCGTGCGATCATCGCGGTTGTCCCGCGAGACTACTCGAGCGGGATGAGCGATGCCTCGGCCATCGCGAGCGCGGCCGGCTTCGCCATCTTGAGCCGCTTCGGGCGGTGCATCCCGTCCGCGATCCAGCGGTCGATCTCGTGGAACAGCTCGTCGATGAGGATGTCGGAGGAGACCTTCTTCAGCACGCGGCCGTGCGCGTAGATGAAGCCGACGTCGCGGCCGCCGGCGATCCCGAAGTCCGCGTCGCCCGCCTCGCCGGGCCCGTTCACCGCGCAGCCGAGGACGGCGACCTCGAAGTGCTGCGGGTACGCGCGCAGCCGCTCCTCGACCTTCTCCGCGAGACGCTGCACGCCCACGTTGTCGCGGCCGCAGCTCGGGCAGGCGATCATCACCGGGCCGCGCTCGCGCAGCCCGAGCGCCTTCAGGATCTCCCAGGCGGTCCTCACCTCCTCCACCGGGTCGGCGGTGAGGCTGACGCGGATCGTGTCCCCGATCCCGTCGACGAGCAGGGCGCCCATGCCGACCGCGGACTTGATCGAGCCGGAGAAGGGCGTGCCCGCCTCGGTGACGCCGAGGTGGAGCGGGTAGGGGACCTTGTCGGCGAGCATCCGGTAGGCGCGGATCATCGTCGGCACGTGGCTCGACTTGACCGAGATCTTGAAGTCGCGGAAGTCGAGCTTCTCGAGCAGCCGCACCTCCTCGAGCGCCGCCTCGACGAGCGCCTCGGCCTGGTCGCGGTGCGCGACGTCGGCGAGGTGCTTCGGCAGCGAGCCGGAGTTCGCGCCGATCCGCATCGGGATCCCCGCCTTCTTCGCGGCGCGCACCACCTGCTCCACCTTGTCCGGGCCGCCGATGTTGCCGGGATTGATCCGGACGGCCGCGACGCCGGCGTCGATCGCCTTCAGCGCGAGGCTCGCGTTGAAGTGGATGTCGGCGATCACGGGGATCGGCGAGAGGCGCACGATCCGCGGCAGCGCCTCCGCGTCCTCGAGCTTCGGGACGGCGACGCGCACGATCTCGCAGCCCGCGGAGGCGAGCGCCGCGATCTGGGCGGTCGTCGCCTCGACGTCGTGCGTCTTCGTCAGCGTCATGGACTGGACGACGACGGGCGCGCCGCCGCCGATCTTCACGCCGCCGACGGAGATCTGCCGCTCGCTGGGCATCCGCGGGTCAGTCTAGCCGGGCGCCTCGCGGCCGCACCCCGCCGCCGCGGTTGCCTCAGCGGACGCTGAGCCTCGCGTCGCCCTCTCGCGCGGGAAGGGACATGTCCCGGTGTCAGACACGTACGCGAGAGCGTCACGACTGCGTCAACGAGGTGCGCCCGCCGAGAAGTCGTTCGAGAGCGCGATCACCCAGATCAGGATGATCAGCGCGAAGCCGACGACCGAGACGCGCTCGTACACCTCGCGGGCGAGCGCGCGGCGGCGGACGGCCTCGATCAGCGAGAAGAGGATGTGCCCGCCGTCGAGCGGCAGCAACGGCAGCAAGTTGAGCAGGGCGAGCGACATGCTCACGAAGCCGACGATCTGCACGTACCAGGCGAAGCTCACCTCGAGCGCCGCCGCGGAGATGCGGACGATCCCGACGGTGCTCGTCAGCTGTCCCTCGCCCCGGCCGCCGAAGAGCGAGGCGATCGCCTTCGCCGTCCCCGTCACGACCTGCCAGCAGTCGCCCGCCGCGAGCCGCGCGCTCGAGCCGAGCGGGTACGACACGAGCTGCGCCGCCGGCACGAAGCCCCAGATCCAGCGGCCGTCCCGGAAGATCGTCCGCCGCGGCCCGAGCGTCACCGTTCGCCCGTCGCGGCGCACGGTGAGCGTGACCGGCCCGCCGCGGCTCGCCCGGATCAGGCGCGACACCGTGTCGAAGGTGGGCGCCGGCCTCCCGTCGACGGCGACGACGCGGTCCCCCGGCTCAAGGCCGGCCGCGGCCGCGGGAGTGCCGGCGGAGACGGCGGCGACCTCCGTGCTCGGGTGCTGCGAGGGCGCTCCCGTCGCGTAGACCGCGAAGAAGGCGACGAACGCGACGAGAACGTTCGCGGCCGGCCCCGCCGCGATCACCGCGAGCCGCTTCCACGTCGGCTGGCGCCAGTACGCGTCCTCCCCGCTCCCTTCGTCCACCTCGCGCACCGCCCGCCGAGCCGAGCGCCGTGCCGCGGGCGAGAGCGACGCAGCCTCGAGCTCGCGCTCCAGCTCGGGAAGCGCCGCCCGGACGCCCGCGACGTCCTCCGCGTCGAGCGCGCGCCGCACCCGCTGGAGGGACGGCGCCAGGCTGGGCTCCTCGCGGAGCGCGGGCGCCGCGAACGCCTCGAGATCGCGCCCCGAAGGCCGGTGCATACCGGGGATCCGCACGAGCCCGCCGAGCGGGATCGCGCCGATCCCGTACTCGATCCCGTTGCGGCGCACCTTCGCGATCGCCGGCGGGAAGCCGATGTAGAAGCTGCGCGGCTTGATCCCCACCAGGCGCGCGACCGTGAAGTGGCCCAGCTCGTGCAGGAACACGAGCGCGAGCAGGCCGACGATGACGACGACCCAGATCACGCGATCGCGACGCCCCTCTCCGCGAGCGAGCGCGCCTCCCGGTCGGCCTCGAGCAGATCGCCGAGGTCGCGCGCCGGCGCCCCGTCGACGGCGGCGAGCGTCTCGCCCACCACCTCGGGGATGCCCAGGAAGGGCAGCCGTCCCTCGAGGAACGCCGCCACCGCGACCTCGTTCGCCGCGTTGAACGCGCACGGCGCCGTCCCGCCGCGGAGCCCCGCCTCCCGCGCGAGCGCGAGCATCGGGAACGTCTCCGGATCGGGAGCCTCGAACTCGAGCGTGAGCGCGGTCAGGTCGAGCGGCGGCAGCGGCGTCGCGGCGCGCTCCGGGTAGGTGAGCGCGTACGAGATCGGCACCCGCATATCCGGGTACCCGAGATGCGCGAGCGCCGCGCCGTCCCGGAAGCGGACGAGCGAGTGGACGATCGAGGTCGGCTGGATCGCGACCTCGATCCGCTCGTACGGGATGCCGAAGAGGAAGTGCGCCTCGATCACCTCGAGGCCCTTGTTGGCGAGCGTGGCCGAGTCGACGGTGATCTTGGGGCCCATCCGCCACGTCGGGTGCGCGAGCGCCTGCTCGGCCGTCACGTCGGCGAGCTCGTCGCGCGAGCGCCCCCGGAACGGCCCGCCGGAGCCGGTGAGGACGAGCGTGTCCACCTGGTCGGGCTCCCTCCCCTCGAGGCACTGGAAGAGCGCCGAGTGCTCGCTGTCGACCGGGAGGATGCGCCCGCCGCCGCGCTCGAGCGCCGCCAGCGCCAGCTCCCCCGCGGCGACGAGGCTCTCCTTGTTCGCGAGCGCGAGGTCGACGCCGCGCTCGAGCGCCCACAGCGTGGCGTGGATGCCGGCGAAGCCGACGACGGCGTTCAGGACGACGTCCGGCTGCGCCCGCTCGAGCAGCTCGACGAGGTCGCCGCCGACCTGCTTGAGCGGCGCGTCGACGCCGTCGAGCGGCGTCGAGCCGGAGGCGGCGGCACAGAGCTCGAGCCCCGGGTGCGCCTCGACGATCTCGATCGCCTGCCGGCCGATCGATCCCGTGGCGCCGAGCAGCGCGACACGCTTCATGGGGAGCAGTGTAGGGACACGACGTCGCTCGACCCGGGCGCGCCCTACGCGTAGCCGAAGGCGAGGACGAGGTAGTACGCGGCGGCTCCGGCGAACAGGAGCGCGTCGACTCGGTCGAGGACGCCGCCGTGCCCGCCGAGGAGGCGGCCCGTGTCCTTCACCTCCATATCCCGCTTCAGCGCCGACTCGAACAGGTCGCCCGCGACCGCCGCCAGCACGACGGTCGCGCCGAGCACGACCGCCTGCCAGAGCGCGAGGTACTCGGAGCGCGTGTCGTAGAGCGCGACGAAGGAGACGAAGACGCCCGCGACCGCGCCGCCGACGAAGCCCTCCCACGTCTTGCCGGGCGAGAGCCGCGGCGCGAGCTTGTGCCGCCCGACGAGGCGCCCGACGGCGTACGCGAGCGTGTCGGCCGCCCAGACCGTCAGGAGGACGGTGAACGCGATCAGGCGCGGCTCCTGGTGGAGCTGCCGGAGCAGGAGGATGTGGCCGAGGCCGAGGCCGATCCACGCGGCGCCGAGCACGGTGGAGCCGATCGCCGCCGTCGAGGGCGCCCGCGTCTTCGCCAGGCCGTTGAGGAGGAAGCCGAGGACGAACGTGGCGAGGAAGCCCGCGAGCATCCACACGACCCCGCCCGAGCGCGCCCCCACGAGCGCGAGCACGACGCCCGCGTAGGCGGCGGGCGCGAGCGGCCGCAGCGGGCGCGCCATCGTCACGAACTCGTGCGTGCCGACGACGCCCGCGACGGCGACGAGCGCGAAGAGCCACCAGCCGCCGAGCCAGACGAGGCCGAGCACGACCGGCAGCCCGACGGCAACGACGAGGATGCGGGACGCCAGGTTGGTCACCTGCCGCCGAATCTCCGGCGCCGGCGCGCGTACTCCTCGATCGCGGAGCGGAACTCGTCGGGTCCGAAGTCGGGCCACAGCGTGTCGGTGAAGACGTACTCGGCGTAGGCGGACTGCCAGAGGAGGAAGTTCGAGACCCGCAGCTCGCCGGAGGTGCGGATCACGAGGTCCGGATCGGGCATCTCCGGCGCGTACAGGTTGCGCGCCACGGCCGCCTCGTCCACAGCGGCCGGATCGACGCCGCTCTCCAGGAGCCGGCGCACGGCCTCGACGATCTCGGCGCGTCCGCCGTAGTCGAAGGCGATCCACAGGCTGAGGCGGGAGCGGTCGGCGGTCGCCCGCTCCAGCTCCGCCATCTTCGCCTGCAGCCACGCCGGGGCGCGGTCGCGGCGGCCGACGAAGCGGGTGCGCACGCCCTGGGCGGCGAGGTCGTCCAGCTCGCGGTCGATCGTCTCGCCGAAGATCTCCATCAGCGCCGCCACCTCCTCGGGCGAGCGCGTCCAGTTCTCGGTCGAGAACGCGTAGACGGCGAGCGACTCGACGCCCAGCTCGATCGCGGTCTCCACCACCGGGCGGAGCGCCCGCGAGCCCGCGCGGTGGCCGTCGGCGACCGACAGGCCGCGGGCGCTCGCCCAGCGGCCGTTGCCGTCCATGATGATCGCGACAGCGCGAGCGACCTCCGGCAGCCGCTCCTCGGTGCCAGGGTTGACGTCGGTTCCGGGGAGCGAGGTCACGCGCCGGAGGTCAGACCTCCATCACCTCGGCTTCCTTGTGCTTGAGCAACTCGTCGATCTGCTTGGTGTGCTCGTCGGTCAGCTCCTGGACGCGGACCTCGCCGCGGTGCTCCTCGTCCGCGCCGACCTCGCCGCTGTCCACCAGCTCGCGCAGGTGCCGGAGCGCGTCGCGGCGGATCTCGCGCACGGCGACGCGGTGCTCCTCGGCCAGGTGGCGGACGACCTTGACGAGCTCCTTGCGGCGCTCCTCGGTGAGCTGCGGGATCGGCAGCCGAATCACCTTGCCGTCGTTCGACGGCGTCAGGCCGAGGTCGGACTCCTGGATCGCCTTCTCGATCGCGCGGATCGAGCTCGGATCGAACGGCTGCACGGTCAGCAGGCGCGGCTCGGGGACGTTGATCGTGGCGAGCTGCCGCAGCGGCGTCGGCGTGCCGTAGTAGCTCACCTCGATCCGGTCCAGCAGCGAGGCGGAGGCGCGTCCGGTGCGGACGGTCGCGAACTCGGAGCGCGCGTGCTCCACCGACTTCGCCATGCGCGTCTTCGCGTCCTGGATCAGCTCGTCGACGGTCGCCATGTCAGGAGCCCTCCTGTCCCGTTCCGGTTTGGATGATCGTGCCCACGTCCTCGCCGGCGACGATCCGCGCGATGTTGCCGTCCCGAAGCTCGAAGACGTGGATCGTGAGCCGGTTGTCCATGCACAGCGACAGCGCGGTCGTGTCCATCACCTTCAGGCCGCGCTCGATCGCCTCGAGGTGCGTCAGCCGCGGCAGGAAGCGAGCGTCCTCCACCTCCCGCGGGTCGCCGTCGTAGACGCCCTTGACGCCGTGCTTCGCCATCAGGATCGCGTCGGCGCCGATCTCGAGCGCTCGCAGCGCGGCGGCCGTGTCCGTCGTGAAGTACGGGTTCCCCGTCCCGGCCGCGAAGATGACCACGCGTCCCTTCTCGAGGTGCCGGATGGCGCGGCGGCGGATGTAGGGCTCCGCCACCTCCGACACGGTGATGGCGGAGAGGACGCGCGTGTCCGCGCCCTCGCGCTCCAGCGCGTCCTGGAGCGCGAGCGCGTTCAGGAGCGTGGCGAGCATGCCCGCGTAGTCCGCGGTGGCGCGATCCATCCCCTCCGCCGAGGCGGCGAGGCCGCGGTAGAAGTTGCCGCCGCCGACCACGATCGCGACGTCGACGCCGTCCGCGCGGACGCCTACGATCTCGACGGCCAGCCTGCGCGTGACGGCGACGTCGATGCCGTAGTCGCGGTCGCCCATCAGCGCCTCGCCGGACAGCTTCAGCAAGACGCGCCGGAACGGCGGCGCGCCCGCGGCGGCGGGGGCGGTGCTCTCCTCCGGTCGGACGGTCACGCGCGGCTACCCGGCCAGGGAGAAGAGCTGGAACTCCAGCACCTCGCTGCCGGCCTCCCGGAGCACCTGCCCCACGGTCTTGCCGCCGTCGTGCACCCACTCCTGGTCGGTGAGCACCCTGGCGCCGAAGAAGCGCTTGCTCAGCATCCCTTCGACGATCTTCTCACGCGCCTGCTCGGGCTTCGACCGCACCTCGTCGGAGTTGGCGAAGATCTCGCGCTCGGCGGCCACGGCCTCCTGGGGCACGTCCTCGCGCCCGATCCAGTCGGGCCTCGCCGCGGCGATGTGCATCGCGAGCTTGCGCGCCAGCTCGGCGTCGCCGCCGCGCACGTGAACGAGCGCGCCGAGCTTCCGCGCCGGCGGGTGCACGTAGCCGGCGACGAGACCGCCGTCGACGGCCTCGAAACGGGCGGCGCCGGCGACCGCGATGTTCTCGCCGAGCCTGCCGGAGAGCGCGGCCCGCTCCTCCTCGAGCTCGCCGACCGCCTCGACGCCCTTCGCCTCCACGAGGTCGAGCAGCGTGCGCACGAACGCCTGGAACTCCTCGTTGCGCGACACCGGCTCGGTCTCGCAGCCGACGGCCACCATCGTTCCCTTCGAGCCGTCGTCCGCGACCCGGTGCGCGACGAGCCCCTCGGTGGTGGCGCGGCCTGCGCGCTTGGCGGCCTGCGCCATCCCGCGCTCGCGCAGGAGGACGATCGCGGCCTCCATGTCGCCGTTCGTCTCCTCGAGCGCGCGCTTGCAGTCCATCATCCCAGCCCCGGTGCGCTCACGGAGCTCGCGGACGAGCTGCGCCGAGATCTGCGCCATCAGCCCTCCACCTCCGTGGTCGCGTCGGTGTTCTCGACGGGCTCGGCGCTCCCCACGGCGGGCGGCTCGTCCGCCGCCGCGGGCGCCGGCTCGGCCTGCGCCTCGGGCTCGGCCGCCTCCGCCGGCGCGGGATCGCCCTCCGCCGCGGCGACCTGCGCGTCCGCGTCCGCCCCCTGCGTCTGCCGCTGCGCGGCCGCGGCCTGGGCCAGCTCGCGGGCGGAGACCTTCTGCCGGCCCTCGGCGATCGCGTCGGCGATCGCGCGCGCGACGAGCGTGCAGGAGCGGATCGCGTCGTCGTTGCCCGGGATCACGTAGTCGGCGTCGTCGGGGTCGCAGTTCGTGTCGACGAGCGCGACCACCGGCAGCCCGAGCCGCCGCGCCTCGCGGACGGCGAGCGCCTCCTTCTTCAGGTCGATGATGAAGACCGCGTCCGGCTGGCGCCGCATGTCGGCGACGCCGCCGAGGTTCTGCTCGAGCTTCTCGAGCTCGCCGGTCATCGCGATCCGCTCCTTCGCCGGGAGCAGGTCGAGCTGCCCCTCCTCGCGCAGGCGGCGCATCTCGTGCAGCCGCTCGATCCGCTCGGACATCGTCCGCCAGTTCGTGAGCAGCCCGCCCAGCCAGCGATGGTTGACGTACGGCATCCCGACGCGCGTCGCCTCGCTCTGGACCGCGTCCTGCGCCTGCTTCTTCGTGCCGACGAAGAGCACGGTGCCGTTCCGCTCCGCGACGTTGCGCACGAACTGCTGTGCCTCCGCGAGCAGCTCCGCCGTCTGCGTCAGGTCGATGATGTAGATGCCGCCCCGCTCCGCGAAGATGAAGCGGCGCATCTTCGGGTTCCAGCGGCGCGTCTGGTGGCCGAAGTGGACTCCGGCCTCCAGCAGCTCGCGCATCGAGACTGCCATCGAAGCTCCTTCCGGTTCTCGTCGAGTGCTGCGCCGGCGGGGCTGGGACGCACCAGCTGCAGGAGCTGGCACCCGCGCCCGTAGCTGATCCGCCGGGTCGTGGGACGGGGACGCCCGAAGTCTAGCCTCGGGCGCGCTCGAGGGCGTCTGCGAGGTCGAGCGGGAGCGGCGAGACGAGGTCGACGGGCTCCCCCGTGACGGGGTGCGCGAAGGCGAGCCGGGTCGCGTGCAGGAACTGCCGCTCGAGTCCCAGCTCCCCCGGCCGGCCGTAGAGCGGGTCGCCCGCCACCGGCAGGCCGATCGCCGCCAGGTGGACGCGGATCTGGTGGGTGCGGCCCGTCTCGAGACGGACACGGAGGAGCGTGTGACGGGGCAGGAGCTCCGCGATCTCGAAGTGCGTGACCGCCGTGCGCGGCGCGTCGGTGTCGAGCGAGCGGCGGAGCCGGTCGTGCCGGTCGCGCCCGATCGGGGCGTCGATCGTGCCGCGGCGGGAGCGCGGGCGGCCGACGACGAGCGCCAGGTACTCGCGCTCGAGCTCGCGGCGGCGCACGAGGTCTTGCAGTCGCCCGTGCGCTTCCTGCGAGCGGGCGACGACGAGGAGCCCCGAGGTGTCGCGGTCGAGCCGGTGGACGATCCCGGGCCGCTCCTGCGCCCCGCCCTCGACGCCGACGGCGAGCAGGCCGTGCGCGAGCGTCCCGGTCGCGTGACCGGGCGCCGGGTGGACGACGAGGCCGGCGGGCTTGTCGACGACGAGCAGGTGCTCGTCCTCGTGGACGATCCGCAGGTCGAGGCGCTCGGGCACGAGTCCGCTCGGCGGCGGAGCCTCGAGCTCGAGCTCGAGCTCCTCGCCGCCGGCCAGGCGGTGGCTCTTCGCTCGCGGCCGGCCGTCGACGAGGACGCCGCCGTCGGCGAGGAGACGCTCGGCGGCGGCCCGCGACCCGATCTCCGGCAGGCTCGCGAGGTAGCGGTCGAGCCGGGTGCCGGCCGCCTCCTCAGCGACGCGGAGGCGCGTCACGGACGTGGCGCGACGGGCGCGGCTCCCGCTCCGCGGCGACGAGCGCCGCGAGCAGGATGCCGACGCCGATCACGATGAAGCTGTCGGCGAGGTTGAACGCCGGCCAGTAGCGGAAATCGAGGAAGTCGGTGACGTAGCCGAGCCGGACCCGGTCGAGCAGGTTCGAGACGCTGCCGCCGATCACGAGCCCGAGCGCCACCGGCAGCACCGGGTGACGCGCCCCGGAGCGGGCGAAGTAGCCGAGCATCCATGCGACGGCGAGGCCGGTGAGCACGATCACGGCGGCGGTGGCGCTCGCGAACAGGCCGAACGCGATCCCCGAGTTGCGGACGTGGTGGATCCAGAACGGCCCGACCACGTGCAGCCCCTCGTCGAGCTGCAACCGGGCGCTGACGAGGCGCTTCGTCGCCTGGTCGGCTGCGATCGCGGAGAGGGCGATCGCGGCGAGCGCGAGCCATTCGGTGAGGCTCGCGGCGAGCGAGCGCTCCGCCACCGAGAGCGGCGCCAGCCCGTCGGTGGCCGAGCCGACGCGCATCTCGACCGGACGGGCGGGCTCGCTCACCGTCGCTCCGCCGCCCGCTTACAGTCGATGCACAGCGACGCCCACGGGTACGCCTCCAGCCGCTCCGGGGCGATCTCTCGGCCGCAGCTCGCGCAAATGCCGTAGGTGCCCTCCTCGATGCGCCGCAGCGCGGCGTTGATCTGGGAGAGCACCTCCGAGGCGTTGCCGCCGAGGGTGTAGTCGATCTCGCGCCCGAGCGTCGCCGTGGCGGTGTCCGCGGGATGGTCGTCGCCCGTGTACGCGAGCTCGTCGACCTCCTCGTCGAGCGAGCCCGGATGCTCCTCCCGGAGGTTCGCGATCGCCTTCTCGACGCGCTCGCGCTCCTCGAGCAGCGCGATGCGGAACCGTTCGGTGTCGATGCTCATCTAGCGCCTGTCCTTTCTGCTGCGATCGAGGGCCGCTGCAGAGGCGAGCCGTCGCTCGACGAGCGCCGGCCCGAGCCCGGTCAGCTCGACGATCTTCTCCCGTCCCCCGTGCCCCGAAACGAGCGTCACGGCGCTCCGGGGCACGGCGAGCGTGTCGGCGAGGAGGCGGAGGACGGCCTCGTTCGCGCGGCCCCGCTCGGGCGCCTCCGTTACACGCACCTTCCAGGCGTCGCCGTGACGGCCGACGACCGCGGCGCGGCCTGCTCCCGGGCTCACCCGCAGCTTCACCCGTGTCGATGCTGCGGCCATGTCTCAAGTGTACGGCCGCCCGAGCGAGCCCGGCGCGTCTCGCCCCGGAGCCTCGTACCACTCTCGTTCCGTCGCGGGCGAGGCGCCTGCGATCAGGGCGGCCCGGGCGCGCCGGCTACGCAGCCTCGGGGGCGACGTCGGCGAGCGGCGCCTCGGCGGGCCAGCCGTGCCACGTCGACTCGGCGTCCTGCTCGGTGCTCCCGGGGCCGGGCGTCGTGCCGGCCGGCGCGGTCTGCGTCTCGCGGAGCTCGTCCTCGGGCGCCGCCGCGGGCTCCTCGTCGAGCGCCGCGAGCGCGGCTGCGAGCTGCGCCCGCAGGCGGCGGGACTCCGCGGTGAGGCGCGCGTTCTCGGCGAGCGCGCGCCGCTGCACCTCGCGGGCTTCCGCGTGGGCCTCCGTGAGGATCAGCTCCGCCTCGCGCCGAGCCTGCTCCTTCACCTCCGCGGACGCGCGCTCGGCGGAGACGAGCGTCGCCCGCAGCAGCGACTCGAGCTCCCGGTAGCGGACGAGGTCGGCCTCGAGCTGCTCCACCCGGTCGGCGAGGTCGGCGCGCTCGCGCCACACGTCCTCGAAGCTCGCCGCGATCTCCGCCAGCAGGCGGTCGGTCGCGCTCCGCTTGTAGCCGAGCAGCGCGCGCGGTGGGGTCATGTGCCTGATCTCGACCGGTGTGAGTGCCATCTCGTCTCCCCTCGTTAGTGGAACTGTTCGAGGATCCGGATCGCCACCTGCTCCAGGGCCCAGAGGACGATCACCGCCACCATCGGCGAGAAGTCGAGCGGCCCGGTGGAGGGAAGGACGCGCCGGAACAGCCGCAGGTACGGCTCGGTCACGTCGTAGAGGAAGCGCTGGATCCGGTTCAGCCAGGGCGAGTACGGCAGCCGCAGCCAGCTCGTGACGATGTACGCGAGGATCACGAGCGTGTAGACCGTCGCGAAGACGTAGAGGAAGTTCTCGACCTTCGTGATCGCGTCGCCGAGCAAGGTGAGGGTGGCTGTGACGCCCATCGCTCGAGGGTTCGCGCTCCGCGCGCCTTTCCCTGCGCGAGGGGGCGCTACGCCTGGTTGAAGAAGCCGCGCTCGAGCATCCGGGCGCGATCCTCCGCGGAGAGCTCCACGTTGCGCGGCGTGAGCAGGAACACCTTGTCGGCGACGCGCTGCATGGCGCCGTCGAGCGCGTACGTGAGCCCGCTCGCGAAGTCGATCAGCCGCTTCGAGAGCTCCTGGTCGGCGCTCTGCAGGTTGATGATCACGGGCACGCCGTCCTTGAAGCGGTCGGCGAGCTGCTGCGCGTCGTTGAAGCTCCGCGGGACGATCAGGTGGACGCGCGCGGTCGGCGTCTCGACGCCGCGCAGCCGGCGCGGCTCCCCTCGGACGGAGGGGGCGGGGCGCAGGACGCTCGTGCGCCGGACGGGCTCCGGTTCCGGGTCGGTCCAGTCGTCGTAGTCGTCGCGTCGGGAGCGGCGCGGCGTCAGCCGGCGCACGTTGGGACGCTCCGCGTAGACGCGCTGGAGCTCCTCGTCGGTGAGGTAGCCGTCCTCGTCCCACTCCTCCTCCTCGGCGATGCCGAAGTAGACGAGCGTGCGGTTCCAAACGTCGGCGAGCCCCATCCCGCAGATCGTACCGCGGAGAAGCGCCGACTCCTCCTCCGGCGTCGAGCGCCTCGCGCCACGGTCATCCGCGCAAGAGGGACGCGCCCACCCGGATGTAGGTCGCGCCCTCCTCGACGGCGACGCGGTAGTCCTGGCTCGTGCCCATGGACAGCTCGCGCAGGCCGTGCGCCTCCGCGAGCTCGCGCAGGCGGCGGAACCACGGGCGCGAGGCCTCCGGGTCGCGGGTCGCGGGCGGCATCGTCATCAGGCCGCGCACGTCGGGGTAGCGCTCGAGCAGGCGCGGCAGCTCCTCCGGCGCGATCCCCGACTTCGTCGGCTCGCCCGAGAGGTTCACCTCGACGAGCGCGGGGATCGTGAGCTTGCGGGCGGCCGACTCGGAGGCGAGCGAGTGGCAGAGCTCGCAGATCCGGCTCACGATCGGCGCCTTGCGGCTCTGCAGGTGGCCGATGAAGTGCCAGCGGAACGCGTCGCCGTAGACGGCGTGCTTCGCCTGGAGATCCTGGGCGCGGTTCTCGCCGACGACCTCCACTCCGGCCTCGGCGAGGACGGCCATGTCCTCGAGGGACACGTATTTCGTCGCCGCGACCACGGTGACGCCGGGGCCGACCTCCTCGCGGATGCGGGCGTACCGCTCGCGCACCTCCTCAGGCGACGTAGGCGATCACCCCTTGCCTGCCGGTGCGGCCGCGGTCGCGCCGGTGCGAGAAGAAGCGCTCGTCGTCGCACGCGGTGCAGAGGTCGAGGCGCTCGACGCTCGCGACCCCGGCGGCGCGCAGCGCCCGCTCGGCGGACGTCCAGAGGTCGAGCCTCGCGTCCCGCACGACGTCGTCGCCGAACGCTTCCCGGAACGGGGTCGCCACCTCCTCCCCCACCTCGTAGCAGCAGGGCCCGATGCCGGGGCCGATCGCGGCCGCGAGGCGCCCGCCGCCGAGCGCGCGCGCGCCGGCCGCCACGATGCCCGCGAGCAGGCCGCGCCAGCCCGCGTGGAGGATCGCCACCGCCGGCGCGCGGTCGTCGGCCCGCGCGATCGCGATCGGGAGGCAGTCGGCGCTGAGGAGGAGCATCGCGCGCCCCGGCTCGTCGCTCCACAGCCCGTCGCAGTGGTCGTACACGGTGCCGGGCGTGACGATCCCGCGCGGTCGCGCTCGGGCCACGTTCGCGCCGTGCCGCTGCCACGCCATCGTCGCGCCGTCGGGATCGGCGCCGACCGCCGCGCACAGCCGCATCCGGTTCTCGACCACGCGCGCCGGGTCGTCGTCGGTGCGGACGCCGAGGTTGAGGGACGCGTACGGCCCCTTGCTGACGCCGCCGATCCGGGTCGAGAAGGCGACGCGGCACGTCGCGGGCGCGCCCTCCCACTCGATCAGCTCGACCGACCGCATCGTCGCTCAGCTTCGCATGCGGGCGCGTGCGCGCGCGAGCAGCTCGTCCCGCGTGTTCAGGCGCGGGTCGTCGACGACCGCGTCGAGGAGCTCCTCGAGCACCTGACCGAGCTGCGGCCCCTGCCGGAAGCCGAGCGCGAGCAGGTCGCCGCCGTCCACGGCGAGGTCGGCGAGCCGGTGCGGGCTTCCGCGCTCGGCCTGCACCACCTCGCGGAACGCGGCCAGCGCCTCGAGCTCGTCGAGCGGCGGCGGCTCGCCGGCGCTGCCCCGCTTGCCGAGCAGGTCCGCCCGCTTGTGGTCGAGGAGCTCGAAGGCGAGGTCGTCTCCGTGCCGCCGCAAGAAGCGCCGGGCGGCGACCGCGTCCCCGCTTCCGACCTGGAACATGTGCCGGCGCACGATCCGCACCACGCGCTCGCGCAGGGCGTTCGGGTAGCGCAGGCGGCGCAGGGCGCGATCGGCGAGCTCTGCCCCGACCTCGGCGTGGCCGCGCGCGGCGACGCCAGGCTGCGCGTCGTCGTGGAGCCGCCCGTCGGGGCCGCGCCAGGCCACGTGCGGCTTGCCGACGTCGTGCAGGAGCCCGGCGAGACGCACCGCGAGCGAGAACCCCTCGTCGGCGGCGGCCTGCACGACCGCGAAGGTGTGCTCGTCGAGCGTCAGGTCGTGGTAGCGGCTCTCCTGGTCGAAGCCGATCGCCGGCTCGAGCTCCGGCAGCAGCTCGACGAGCACGCCGGTGTCGCGGGCGATCCGCAGCGCCCGCGCCGGCTCGCGGCCGAGCAGGAGCTTCGACAGCTCCCCCATCCCGTCCGCGGCGAGGCCGCCGCCGATCCGTTCCCCGGAGACGAGCCGCACCGAGGGCGCCTCGGCGCGCATCTGCTCGAGCAGCGTCTCGTCCGGGTCGAAGCCGAGCTGCGAGACGAAGCGCAGCGCCCGCACGAGACGCAGCGGGTCCTCGCTGAAGCTCTGCGGCGAGACGGTGCGCAGGATGCGCCGCTCGAGGTCGCGGCGGCCGCCGAGCGGGTCGACGAGCTCGCCGGTCTCGAGGCGGCGGGCGATGGCATTGACGGTGAAGTCGCGGCGGCGCATGTCGTCCTCGACCGAGACCGACGGGTCGGCGACGATCTCGAAGTCGTGCCGCCCGGGGCCGGTGCTCCGCTCGGCGCGCGGCGGCGCGAGCTCGATCCCGGCCGGGGCGAGCGCACGGATCCGCCGGTCGCGCGGGTACAGCCGCACGCCGACGAGCCGGCCCGCGACGACGAGATCCTCGACGCGCCCGTGGGGCTCGAGCGCGCGCTTCAGCGTCGCGGTGTCCACCCCGGGGACGAGGAAGTCGGCGTCGCTCGAGTCCAGCCCGAGCAGCTCGTCGCGGACGGCGCCGCCGACGAGGTACGCGTCGAGCCCGAGCCCGCGGACGTAGTCCTCGATCTCCCGCAGCACGGGCCCATTGTCGCGACTCGACAGTTCGAGGCGTCACTCCCCGTGAACGGGCCCGCAAAGAGCGGTCGCGAGGGCCGGAGCGTACGCCGCGCCGCCGGGCTACGCGTCTCGCACGAGGGCGATCGCCTCGATCTCGACGAGCGCGCCCGACGGGAGCCGGCCCACCTCGACCGTGGAGCGGGCGGGCGGCCGGTCGCCCACGTGCTTCGCGTAGACGGCGTTCATCCCCTGGAAGTCGTCGAGGTTCCGCAGGAAGACCGTCGTCTTCACGAGCCGGTCGAGCCCGCTGCCCGCCTCCTCGAGGATGGCGCGCAGGTTCGCGAGCGCCTGCTCGGTCTGCTCCTCGATCGTCGACGCCTCGATCTCCGTCGCGCCCGGCTTCAGCCCGAGCTGCCCGGAGACGAACACGAAGCCGGAAGCGCGGATCGCCTGCGAGTACGGAGCCCCCTGGAAGGGCGCCGGGGCGGCGTCGGTTCGGACGACGGTCTTGTCGGTCACTCTCGCTCCTTTCGTGTCTATGTGTCACGCGTCCCGCGTCGCGCACGCCTCGCCGAGCGCGGCGCCGAGCGCCTTGAAGATCGCCTCGAGCACGTGCTGGGTGTCCGTGCCGTGCAGGAGCCGCACGTGCAGGACGAGCCCGGCGCGGTCGGCGAGCCGCTCCAGGAACTGCCGCGCCACGTCGGTGCCGAGCCCGCCGATGCGCGCGTCGGTGAGGTCGACGTTCGAGACGAGCAGCGGCTCGTCCGCGACCTCGAGCGCGACGTGCGCGAGCGCCTCCGCCGAGATCATCGACGCGGCGCCGTAGCCCCGCGCTTCGACCGCCCGCAGCGGCCCGGCGAGCGCCTCCCCGAGCGCGCTTCCGGCGGCGGCGACCTCGGCCTCCGCGTCGGACGGCTCGATCTCGAGCGCGAGGTCGAAGCGCGCCACCTCGGCGAGCCGCGACAGCAGGCGGTTCAGCACGGGGAGGCCGGTCTCGACGGTGGCCGAGCCCGTCCCGCGTACGTCGATGCGCACGCCGCTCCGGCGCGCGTCCTCCCCGTTCGTGCCCATCGCGGCGGAGCGTACAGCGCGGCCGGCGCCCCGTCGCGACCCGCGCGTGCGCGGCTATCGCCGCGCCGTCACTCGACGCGCTCGATCTCCGCGCCGAGCGCGCGCAGCCGCTCGTCGATCCGCTCGTAGCCGCGGTCGATCTCGGCCACGTTGCCGATCGTGGAGCGGCCCTCGGCGCAGAGCGCGGCGATCAGGATCGCCATCCCGGCGCGGATGTCGGGGCTCGTCAGCCGCTGCCCGTAGAGCTGCGCGGGTCCGGTGACGACGACCCGGTGCGGGTCGCAGACGATGATCCGCGCTCCCATCGACACCAGCTTGTCGACGAAGAACAGGCGGTTCTCGAACATCTTCTCGAAGATGAGCACGGTGCCGTGCGCCTGGGTCGCGACCGCCACCGCGATCGAAGTGAGGTCGGCCGGGAAGGCGGGCCAGGGCCCGTCCTCGATCTTCGGGATCTGGCCGCCGAGGTCGTTGCGGATCACGAGCTCCTGGCCGGGCGGGACGCGCAGCGTGTCCTCGCCCAGCTCGACGTGCACCCCCAGCCGGTCGAACGCGAGCAGGATCGAGGTCAGATCGCGCGGCTCGACCCCCTCGATCGTGAGGTCGCCCCCCGTGACCGCGGCGAGGCCCACGAAGCTCCCGACCTCGATGTGCTCCGGGCCGATCGTCCACTCGCCGCCGCGCAGGCGCTCGACGCCTCGGATGCGGAGCACGTTCGACTCGATTCCCTCGATCTCCGCGCCGAGCGAGACGAGGAAGCGGCAGAGATCCTGGACGTGCGGCTCGCAGGCGGCGTTGCCGATCGTCGTCAGCCCGGGCGCGAGCGCGGCCGCCATGATCGCGTTCTCGGTCGCCATCACGCTCGCCTCGTCGAGGAAGATGCTCTGCGCGCGCAGGCCGTCGGTGCGCATCTCGTAGCGGCGGCCGACCTCGATCTCCGCCCCGAGGCGCTCGAACGCGTGGATGTGGGGGTCGAGGCGGCGGCGCCCGATCACGTCGCCGCCCGGAGGCGGCACGCTCGCGCGGCCGAGCCGCGACAGCAGCGGCCCGGCGAGCAGGAACGAGGCGCGGATGCGCTCCGCGAGCGCCGCGTCGATCTCATAGGAGGAGAGGCCGGTCGGGTCGACCCGCACGTCGTTCGGGCCCGTCCAGTCGGCGGACGCGCCGAGGCTCTGCAGCAGCTCGATCATCGTCTCGACGTCGCGGATCCGCGGCACGTTCGAGAGCTGGACCGGCTCGTCCGCGAGGAGCGTGGCCGCGAGGATCGGCAGCGCCGCGTTCTTGTTCCCCGCCGTCCGGATCCGGCCCGAAAGGGGCTTCCCGCCCTCGATCACGAACGTTCCGGGCGCGGTTGCGACGGCCATGGGCGGCTAGGATAGCCGCGCCGTGAAGCCGACCCGGGAGCAGGCCTGGCAGACGCTGACCCGCTACACGACGAGCGAGTCGCTGCTTCGGCACGCGCTCGCCGTCGAGGCGGCCACGGCCGCGTACGCGCGCCGGTTCGGCGAGGACGAGGAGCTCTGGCGGGTGGCGGCGCTCCTCCACGACTTCGACTACGAGATGCACCCGACGCTCGACAAGCACCCGCAGGACGGCGCGCCGATCCTGCGCGAGGAGGGCTACCCGGAGGAGGTCGTCGAGACGATCCTCTCTCACGCCGAGCACCTCGGGCTGCCCCGCGACACGCCGCTCAAGCGGGCGCTCTTCGCCTGCGACGAGCTGAGCGGGTTCGTGCACGCGTGCGCGCTCGTCCGCCCCACCGGTCTCGAGGGGCTCGAGCCGAAGTCGGTGCGCAAGAAGCTCAGGCAGCCCTCCTTCGCCGCGGGCGTCAACCGGGACGACGTCTACAAGGGCGCGGCGGAGCTCGGCGTCGACCTGGACGAGCACATCCGCACGGTGATCGAGGCGCTCAAGCCGATCGCGGCCGAGCTGGGGCTGCCGAGCGGGGGTTGAGCGTGCGGCCGCCTCAGCCCGAGGCTGCGACGCCGGCGACGAGGCGGTCGAGATCGCCCTCGCTCGTCCACCAGCCGCAGGAGGCGCGGACGAGGTTGCGACCCGGCAGCTCGCGCACCACGACCCCGCGCTCGTGCAGCGAGGCGACGAGCTCGCTCGGGTCGCCCGGCGGACGGAACGAGACGAGGGTCGAGTGGCCGGGCGGCGTCACCACCTCCACCAGCGGCGCCAGCAGCTCGCGGCAGCGCGCCGCCGCCTCGGCGGCGCGCGCGTAGCGCCACTCCGGGTGCGTCCCGAGCGCCGCGACGAGGCCGGCGAGGGTCGGCGCCCCGATCCACCCCGAGTCGAAGCGAGCCGCGCCCTCCCTGGGGGCGAACGCGCCCGACGGCTCGTACCCCTGCTGCGAGAGGTAGCTCGGCTGCGCGACGCGGAGCCGCTCCGGGTCGCGGACGTACAGCGCGCCCGTGGGCTCGGGGGCGCACAGCCACTTCTGCGCCGACACCGTGTAGAAGTCCACGTGCGCCGCGACGCCGGTGACGTCGATCGCGCCGGCGGACTGGGCGCCGTCCACGAGCACCGGCACCCCGCTCTCGGCGCGCAGCCGCGCCACGTCGAGGCGCCTCCCCGTCGTCCAGAGGACGTGCGAGGTCGCGATCAGGCGCGTGCGCGGCGTGACCGCCGCG